>JAYUHG010000040.1:0-5827 GCA_043767195.1 Gammaproteobacteria bacterium
GAATGGGATGAAATTGATTTCTTTTTTACCGGGCTGCCCGTGGATTCCGATGTCACCAGCGATGCGATCCAGGACTTCGCCCAGGTACGGGTGGACATAGATCCTTTCGCCGGTCGCTGGACGCAACGACTGAACGCGGCCTTTTCCGGAACTGACAATGAAAATTTCGCCGCCGGTGTGGATACCGGCAACAACAAGGGCAAACGCTGGACGTTCACCTGGCAGACCGACTACCGCTTGCAAACGATGCAGATTGCCCCAGCCGCCCATGTCTTTACCCTGGCCGTGGAACATGAGAATGAGGATTTTACCCAACGCGGCCCGGCGAGCTTCTTCGGCGATCCGAACCAGGATCGGGATGCGCAAACCACGGCTATCGTTGGGGAGTATCGTTTACAAGCAAGCAATGGCTTCGCATTTTCCGCCGGGGGCCGTCATGACGATAACAGCGAATTCCGTGACGACACCACCTGGCGTGTCACCGGAAGCTATCGGTTTGCCGCCACGGACACCCGGCTGCGGGGCAGCTATGGCACCGGCAGCAAGAATCCCACGTTCACGGAGCGATTTGGTTTCTTTGCCACTTCATTAACGCCGTTCATCGGCAATCCAACATTAAAACCAGAGCATTCCCGGGGCTGGGAAATTGGCCTGGATCAGTCCTGGCTCAGTGATCGGGTCGCCGCCGGCATGACATATTTCAATGAACGCCTGCGTGACGAAATTGACGGGTTCGTATTTGATCCCGACACTTTCAGTTTCACCGCGGAGAACGTGCCCGGCACCAGTCACCGGGACGGCGTGGAAGTCTTTGGCAGCGCCGAGATAACTGCGGCGCTGCAATTCAAGGCCCATTACACCTATCTCGATGCAACCCAGGCGGATGGCCTTGGCGGGCAGGAGCGGGAATTGCGCAGACCGCGGCACACCGGCGGCGCCAGTGTGAATTACGCGTTCGCCCAAGGGCGCGGCAACCTGAATGTGAATTTCCTGCACACCGGCGATCAGCGCGATATATCGTTTCCTCCTCGACCACCGTTCCAGGAGCTGGTGAATCTGGACGGTTTCAATCTCATATCCCTGGCGGGTTCCTGGAAAGTATTGCGTAACGCCACGCTATTCGCCCGAATCGAGAATGTGCTCGATGACAATTACGAAGAGGTCTACGGCTTTCAAAGCCCCGGCGTGGCCGCATTCGCCGGCATTCGGATATCCCAGCCAACGCCTGGAGGGGATTAGAGTTCCTGCATGCGGTTCGATCTCAAATCAGCGGACACGCCGTGAATACATCCCTGTAGGCTCGTGCGCCGCATCCCTGCGGCTTAACGGTCCGCTGATTTGAGATCGAACCGCATGCAAAGCATTACGTGGAATTTTGGACCTGATGTTAAACGGCTGACGTATAATCCCTGCATGGGACACCGGCTTTCCAAAATCTACACTCGCACTGGCGATGACGGCACCACGGGACTCGGCGACGGTTCGCGTGTGGCAAAAACCACGCCGCGGGTGGACGCCATGGGCGATGTGGATGAATTGAACAGCCTGTTCGGATTACTGCTGACTGAATCCCTGCCCAAGGACATCACCGAGTTGCTGAAGGACGTGCAACACGGCTTGTTTGACTTGGGCGGGGAATTATCTATCCCCGGCATGACACTGGTTGGCGAACAGCATGTGCAGCACATGGAAGCCGCCATTGATCGCTTCAACGCCCACCTGCCCCCATTGAAAGACTTCATTCTTCCCGGCGGCAGCCGCCCCGCCGCCATCTGTCATCTGTGCAGAGCCGTATGCCGCCGCGCCGAACGCGCTGTTGCCCGTGTTCCAAAATCAAACTCCAACGGTCGCATATTCCTCAACCGCCTTTCAGATTTACTGTTCGTTTTGGCGCGGGTGCTCGCGCGAAGACAAAGGGGGAGGGAAGTGCTGTGGGAGAAGGGGAGGCTGGAGAAGAAAGTTACAAGTCATAAGTTACTTGTGACAAGTAAAACATCAAAAAAAACCAGGAAATAGGTTGTCACCCACTTCGGCGCTGTCTTGTCTTTACTTGTAACTTGTGACTTATAACTTGTGACTTTAAAGCCCCCACCCCCCGGACTTACCTGGGCCCTGCCAGCCATCCCCACCCCCGGCATTCCCACACCCGTAGCACCCGGCGTGTATTGGCTGCGCATGCCGCTGCCGTTCGATCTGGATCATATCAATCTGTGGCTGTTGGACGATGGGGATGCCTGGACGCTGATTGATACTGGCGCATCCGCTGCCATTACCCGTGACTGCTGGGAGATAATGTTCGCGGATAAGGTGTTGGGTAAGCCAGTGCGGCGTCTGGTGATCACTCATTACCACCCAGATCATCTTGGGCTGTCACGCTGGCTGGCCGAGCAGTTCGGCTGCGAAGTGTTGATGACTGAACTGACATTCACTCAGGCCCACGACTTGATGGTTCCGCAACTGGAACCCGCGGCAGAAGAAATCTTGCAATTCTGCGGCGCCCATGAGGCCGCCCATGTGTCGGAATTCGGTTTCTTCCACACCGGTGGCATGTACCGGCAGGTGGTGGACGGTCTGCCATCCGGGTGGACAAAACTGGCGCCGGGAGGAAGCCTGCCCATCGGCTCACACACCTGGCGTCTGAGTATGCTGGGCGGCCATGCCGAAGGGCATTTGATATTGCATTGCCCCGAACTCAATGTCCTCATCTCCGGCGATCAGGTGCTGCCCACCATCACCAGCAATGTCTCAAAGTTTCTGGACCCCGGTGTAGCCCGGGACCCGTTGGGGAATTATTTGTCGTCATTCAAGTCATTGCAGGTCATGCCCGAAGATATTCTGGTCCTGCCATCCCACGGTCAGGTATTCCGTGGTCTCCACGCCCGCATTGATCAACTGGTCACTCACCACGGAACGACACTGGCCAAAGTGGAATCCCTGTGCCAGGCACCCCGCACCTGTGGCAGCCTCGTGCCAGAACTTTATCCACGCGCCACCTCGGGCCTGAATTACATGCTGGCCTTCGGGGAGACAAGGGCGCATTTGGTGCATCTCGCACAGACGGCGAAGTTAGCTGAGCGTGACGAGAAGGGGAGGGTTTTTTACACAAGTCACAAGTAGAATCAAAGGCGCCAAGGGTCGGCGTTAGTATCTTTCTTGTGACTTATTACTTGTAACTTATGGCTTCTTTTCAAATTTTCTCACCTGCACCCGCGATCCACTCATCCACCTTCCTTTCCAGAATCTCCAACGGCATATCCCCACCCCCAATCACTACATCATGAAACGCGCGGATGTCGAATTTGTCGCCGAGTTTTTCTTTGGCCCGTTGGCGCAGTTCCAATATTTTTATCATGCCGACCTTGTAGGCGGTGGCCTGGCCGGGCATGACGAAGTAGCGCTCGATCTCGGCCACCACATCGCTTTCCGGGCTGCCGGTGTTGGCGCTCATGTATTCGATGGCCTGTTCCCGGCTCCAGCGCTTGCGGTGAATGCCGGTGTCCACCACCAGGCGCACGGCGCGGAATAACTCGCCGCGCAGGCGACCTAGATTACTGAATGGATCCTGCTGGTAGCCAGCCTCCCAGGCCAGTTGCTCCGAGTACAGGCCCCAACCCTCGGCGAAGGCGGTGAAACCGAGGATATTGCGAAATGTGGGTACGCCCTTGAGTTCAGTTTGCAAAGCGGTTTGCAGATGATGTCCGGGTACCGCTTCATGGAACGCCAGGGTGCGCATTTCCCAGCGCGGATGTTCTTTCACTGAACGCAGATTTGCGTAGAACACCCCGGGTCGTTCGCCATCCATGGACGGCCCCTGGTAATAGGCGCCGGGAGCGCCTTTTTCGCTGAACTGAGGCACCCGTTCCACCTTGACCGGAGATTTTGGTAGGCGGCCAAAGTACTTGGGCATGCCGACGCTAATCTCTTCAATGATGGCTGCATAGTCTTTGAGGATTTGCGCCCGACCCGCATCGGTATCGGGATAGAGGAAACGCTCCTCGTCGTTCAGTTTCAACATGCGCTCCGCCACGCTGCCCTCGGTATAACCCTCGGCCACCAAAATGGTATCCATTTCCGCCTGAATACGCGCCACCTCGGACAGACCCAACGCATGGATCTGATCCGCGGTCAGATTAGTGGTGGTGTTCTGGCGCAGCATGTAGTCGTAGTAATTGTCGCCGTCGGGCAGCATCCAGACCCCATGATTGGTGCTGACTATCTGTTCCAGATGCTCGAAGTAAGCGATGAGGCGGTCATAGGCCGGCCACACACTGTTCTCGATCTGCGCCAGGGCCTGCTGGGCCAGGGCGTCCCGGGCGCCTTCATCCAATCCTTTCACTTCCTTAAGCCGATCCACGAAGGACGTGTACAACACGTTATCCTGCGCCGGCAGACCACGGAATCCGCGCATTTCTTCCAGCACACGCTCAATGGTAAAGCGTGGCGGCGCGACCTTTTTTTCCTCGCGCAGTTTCAGGTCTTCCAGTAATTGGTCAAACTTCGCGCCGAATTTGGATAGCCGGGTGATGTAATCACGGGCGTCGCCCTTGGAACCGATGTGATGGATATTGGCCATGAAGCGCGGCATACCGCTTTGTACGCCGAACATCTGGTTCACCGGATAGCCATGCCAGGTATATTTGATACCGTCCATCTGGTTTTGCAGGTACCAGTCGAGGATGTCGTAGGACAGGGCATCGGCGGCATTCAATTTGGCACGCTCAAATTTTTTCAGCGTGTGATAATTCTCTTCAATGATGCGATTGTTGTGCTCAGTGGCGGCGGGGGAAATATCGGTCAGATCATTGTTATGAAACGTGAGTCCGAAGGGCTCCAGCAAGCGCATGTAACTCAGACCCTCTGGATCATGGAGCATGAATTTTATAAACGCGGCTTCGTAGAAGATCCGGATGTTGATGGGCTTGAAGTAAAACGCATTCACGGCCAGCGCCGATGCGATTGTTACCAGGGTTGCCAGGCTGATGCCGAACCATTTCAGGAAGCGCTGCATTGGGTTATTCCGGAGTGGGGACAGGGCATTTAAACACGCTCCCCGGGCTGGCTCAATTCACTCCGTCGCACCTTTGCCTCCACTGGGCGAACACGTACTATGCAGTTCCACTTGCGGTGACTGCATTAATCACTGCCCAGGCGCCGAGGTTTTACTAAATGACAGAACAAATCCTGGATATTGCCAGCCACTGGCTTGGAGACGGGCGTTCGGTCGCGTTGGCCACAGTGGTGGGAACCTGGGGTTCCTCGCCCTGTCCCACCGGCAGCCAAATGCTGGTGGCGGAAAGCGGGCAGTTTGCGGGTTCGGTCTCAGGGGGCTGTGTGGAGTCAGCGGTCATTGAGGCGGCGCTGAAGGTATTGGCCAGCGGGACGCCGGCGCTGTTGGAATTCGGCGTGAGCGACGAACGCGCCTGGGAGGTGGGCCTCGCCTGCGGTGGGCAAGTGCGCATCTATGTGCAGGCATTGGCCGGCGCCACCGGTATGCGCTTGGAGTTGCTGCAAAGCATCCGTGCCGCCCAACAGGCGGGCAGGGCCGTGGCGTTATTAACCTGGATTGCGGATGGCAGGCAACAGTTGCTGGCATTGGATGTGCTGGAATGGCCGGAGTTTTCCGCCGCACACAGCGCGGCGGTGCGTTCGGCGGCGATGTCAAATCAATCGTCTCTGATGGAGTCAGAGTCAGGGGATATTTTCATTCACATTCTGAATCCGCCGCTGCGCATGATCATTATTGGCGCGGTACACATCGGGCAGTATCTCGCTGTCCAGGCACAAGCCTGCGGGTATGAAGTCATCATTGTGGATCCGCGCACGACGT
>JAYUHG010000041.1:0-13861 GCA_043767195.1 Gammaproteobacteria bacterium
CGCCAACACCGCCGCGTACAACTTGTTTGCCGGCTCGTACTCACCGATGCTGCCCAGAATCGCGGCCTTCAGATTGCGAAAACCCGGGCTATGGGGGTCCCGTTGCAGCAGGTTATCCACTTCGCGCAGAGCCTCCTCTTCACGATTCAGACGGTGCAGCACCGCCGCGTAATTGTGGCGCGCGGCGTTAAAACTCGGCGCCAGATCCAGACACCGGCTAAGCAGTTTCTCCGCATCGCCATAGCGGCCCAGGCGCGCGCCCACCTCCGCCAACATGCGAATGGCCGCCACATCGGTGGGATGCTCAATCAGATGTTCCCGCAGCAATGTCTCCGCCGGTGCCAGACGGTTCTCACACAGATGAATCGCCGCCTTCAGCAAGCGCGGATCATGCACCGAGGCCTTGATAGCCTGGGCGTAAGCGTCATCGGCGCCGGTGGCATCGCCGATGATGGTCAGATGATCACCCAAGGCGCGCCAGGCATCGGGCATATCGGGTTTGAGTTTTACCGCACGGCGTAGTGGGGCAAGCGCCGCCTCACCACGCCCCGCCCGCACCAGTGCCAACCCCAGCTCCAAATGGGCCGCGGCCCAATTGGGTTGCTGGGCACAAAGTTGTTCCAGGATTTCCACGGCACCGGCAGTGTTGCCGCTGGCGCGCCGGGCCTGACCCAATAACAACATGGCCGGGGGATGCTTCGGCACGGCATTGAGTATTTCCGTGGCCTGCTCCGCCGCCGCGACTGGATTCACATCAAGCAGGCGCGCGGCGTTATCCAGCGCCATTTGTAACGTACCGACAGGTTCCGCCGCGTCAGTCATGGGCGAATTGATCCCATTCCCAGCCTCATCCTTCTCAGCGGCGATCAAATTTAGTGGACAGAATAATGGACGATTCGGTGCGCGTAACGCCGGGCTGGGTACCTACTTCATCCAGAACCTGATCAATCTCGGCGGTGGAACCGGCGCGCGCCATGGCTACCAGATCGCTGCGACCACTGACGGTCCAAAGGGAAGCAATAGCCGGCATCTTTTCCAGTGCCTGGATCACCTCCGCCGTATGCTTGGGATCCACCACCAGGGAAACGATGGCGGTAATGCGGCCTTCACTCCACTCGCTTCCGATGCGCAGTGTGAAACCTTCTATGACACCATCGCGCACCAGACGGTTGATACGTTCCTGCACTGCGGTGCGCGATACACCGAGTTTTCGCGCCAGCACGGAAACGGGTTCGCGCGAGTTCTCCTGCAAGAGTCTTAACAGGGCCAGATCCCGTTCGCCTGGGGCCTTTCTCATGACCTTCTCCGTCATAATGCATATTTATACTGCCACAATACCTATTAATACTCCCTATAACAACCAGCTAAAGTATCGAAATTGGTGGGACTTTAGGTGATAATTCACACCCTCCACACCGGCTTACCCAACAAATCTCATTAGGAAAGCGAACATGCCTGGCAAAAAAGGCAGCAATGCCACAAACAAAGTCATCTCCTTGGCGCGCAAACCAGAACGCAACGATTCCGGTGTGCGCGTGTTCCGGGACACCGCCCATGTCATCACGGCCATTGCCCCGGATTTTCCACTGTATTGCCTCTGCCAGACCCAACTCCGCGCCCAGGCCAAACGCTTTCAACAGGGGTTCCCGGGCGAAACCGCTTATGCGGTGAAGGCCAATGCCGAGCCCTTGATCGTGGCGACATTGGCGGACGCCGGCATGTCCTGGTTTGACGTGGCCTCCATGGCTGAAGTGGAGCTGGTACATGGACTCGCACCGCGGGCAACACTGCTGTATGACAATCCGGTCAAGTCCCGGGATGAAATTGGTCGCGCTTACCGCGACTTCGGTGTGCGCAGCTTTGCGCTGGATGATGCCATTGAGCTGCAAAAAATCGCCGCTATCGTAGGCCGCGACGCCAATGTGCAAATGAACGTGCGCTTCAAATTGCCCAAGGTCATGCAAGCCCAGGACCTGAGCAGCAAGTTCGGCGCCACCATGGAAGTGGCCGCGGGCTTGTTGCGTCAGGTGGTGGCCAAGGGCTATCGCCCGGCCCTGACTTTTCATCCCGGCTCCCAATGCACGGATCCCATGGCCTATGACGAGTACATTCAGGGCGCCGCAGCAGTGGTGGCCGCGGCTGGCGTACAACTCAGCATGCTCAATATCGGTGGTGGCTTCCCCGCGCCGTATGCGAACGCCGTGGTCCCGCCATTGGCGGAATACTTCCGCGTCGTGGAAAAGGCGTGGCATCGGTACTTCCCGGGCGCGGAAGGTTTGCTGGTGTGCGAACCGGGCCGCGCCATGGTGTCCGGATCAGCGTCACTGCTGACCCGGGTCAAACATCGGCGCGCCGGCAAGACCGTCTATCTGAATGACGGCATCTACGGCGGGCTGCTGGAACATTTGATGTTCAAGATCTCCACGCCGGTGCGCGTGTATCGCGGCGGCAAACTGCTGCGCGGCGCCAGCGCGGGATTTGAAGTATTCGGGCCAACTTGCGACTCCACTGATCGTTTGCCGCTCACGGTGCCCATGCCGGAGAATGTCGGTGAAGGTGACTGGGTGGAATTCGGCATGATGGGCGCCTATGGTTCCGCCACAGCCACCCGTTTCAACGGCTTTGAATCAAATCAATACGTGGAAGTTACCAAGGGTTTCCCAGGCGTTAAAATGGGGTCGGAGTGAATTATTTTGGTGCACCCTTGAATTGGGACAGGAAGCTGAGGATGATCGACGCACCAAAATAATTCACTCCGACCCCATTTTAACGCCGCATGTTTGGATCGTAACTGAGACCCAGGCGCAGTATCTTTTCCAGCAGCGCCGGATATTTGGTCCCAGCGTGTTCCGCGGCGATGCACATCTCGCCGCCAAAACTGATGTCCGGATTGGCGTTGGCCTCCAGCACATAAGTCTCCCCCGCCGCGGTCACACGCACGTCAATGCGCGCATAGCCATTCATGTCCAGCAGCCGGTAGCAGCGCCGGCCTAATTTGCGCAGGGCGTCGCGCTCCTGGGTCGTCAGATCCTTCGCCGGTTTCACGTCAATGCCGTATTGCTTTTGATAATCCCAATCCCATTTCACTTTGCGCGTGGCAATGCGCGGCACATCGTCCGGCAATTTTTCGAATACCAGTTCCAGCACTGACATGGCTTCCACGCGCGCGTTGCCGATGAGCGCCATGTAAAACTCGCGGCCCTCGATGTATTCCTCGGCGATCACCGGCGTATCCATGCGGTTATGCAGGAAATCCACGCGCTCGTGCAATTTTTCCTCGGTAGGCACAATGGAGGCCTGGGCGATGCCATAGGAGCCCTCCTCCACCAGCGACTTCACGAACAGCGGATAGCGCAACCGCCGCGGCACCCGCACCGGTCGCCCACGGGGGAAGACCACAAAGTTCGGCGTGCGAATGCGATGGAAGGACAGGATTTTTTTCGCCAGCGCCTTGTCGTGGGCCAGCATCAAACCGCGGGGATTACAGCCGGTGTAGGGCACCTGCATGAGTTCCAGATAACTGGCCACATGGTGATCGAACAGCGAGTTGCCATGGAACTCCTCCAGCAGATTGAAGGCGATATCGGGCTTCCATTCTTCTATGGCGCGGCGGATCACGCCCATGTCGTCATATAGTCCCAACGGCATGACCTCGTGTCCCATTGCCCGCAATGTCGTCACCACGTCGTATTCGGTTTTCCACTCGACGATCTCCTTCTCCGTATAGCCCTTGAGGGTATCCGGCGGGACCAGATCCACATGCATGAGCACCAGGATGCGCAGACGCTTCATACCGCCACCCGATGTCGCACCTTGTGCATGTAGGTAAGTATATGGGTAGTGAGGAAGATGGCGACGTCTACACGTGTATCTTCCACCGGGCGGGTCAAATAGAGTTTCATGGCGCGACAGCGCTGGATCATCTCCTGCACCAGTTGCGCGAACACATAAGGATGTTCGCCGGTGCCGCGGGAACACAATTCACATAACTCCGCCTGGTTGCCGCGCAGAAATACCGCCGCGGACGGTCGGCGCCCGGCGCCCGGCACCCCCTCGGGAAACAGACGCCGCAATTCACTGTCGTAAACTTCGGGGACATTGATGGAATAATGACGGCGTTTCTGTTCATAGTGCTCACGCAGAGTGCGCTTATTATTTTTCAATGGTTCCACATGCCGGCGCGAATACACCAGCGGTCGCCGACCGGCGATGGAATGCATCAGCCCATCCAGGTATTCCAGCTTGCGCAGCACCGGCCAGCCCGCGTAGTGCTTCCACCATTGGGATCCGGGACGCAGCCAGACCGCGAAGGTCTCGGCAAAATCCTCCGCCGGGTGACTCTGCGCATACCACCAGTCCAGATGCAGCACATAGTTCTTGCTGCGCGTATTCGGCACATAACTTTCAGGATAGCGGCGGCCATAACGACCGAAGGCGCGGCGCCAGGTATGGCGCCGATGCAGTTTGTAGGCGGAATCAATGGCATGTCCGGCCTCATGCCGCAGCAGTTGCATGCACCATTCATCGGTGCCGCCCTCCACCTCGAACATCTGCTTTGACTCCAGCCGGATCAGGCGCGGGTGGGCAAGATAGAAAGGAATGGCGATCCCCGGCACGCCATCGGGCGAGAACCATTCCTCCGACAACCAGTAATGGGGCCGGAAGCGCAGCTTGGCCAGATGCAACTCCTCGTACAACTGTTCCATGTGCTGCGCCACTTTCCCGCGCCCCAAACGCAGATCCAGATCGCAGAAGCGCAGATCAAGCAGATCATTGTCTTTCCAGGTGGCCCAATAGGGCCGGCGAGAACGGGGGCGTGGCATGGCATGCAACATTCGATAATTGCCGTCCCGGAGTCAATAGAATCTGATTCCCGCGGCCGGACAGGGGTGATTCAGCGCAAGGCGGCCTCAATCTCGGAGAAGGTGCGGGCGGTCTCGGCTACTTCCAACCTTACACCCAGTTGGCGGCTGATGCGCGTGGTGGAGAACAGGCCGCAGACACGCATATTTGTACCTACCGCATCCACCACGATAGCGTGCTGGCGCCCCATGTTTTTCAGGGTTGCAACAATGTCGCCAACCCGGGCATGCCGGACGTCATCGAGCCTGAGAACCTCAAGGGAGTCGCGTGGTGTCATGATATCCCGTACCAGGACATCGGCGCGGGTAACCCCAATCTCACGCTGGAATCGCATCGGCTTTTCGCTTTCGATGTCGCGGGAGGTGATGACACCGAGCAACTCATCGCCGGAACTGGCGACAAACAGCAACCGCACACCGGAGCTCTTCATCTGCTCAAGCGCGGCGTCAATCGGAACATTGGGCGGCACCCGCACTGCGTCAACCGTGGCAAAGTCCGTCATAACGTCCAGCGCCGGCCTTTCCTCGGTGACCCGGTGATCCGTGGCATCCGCGCGGCGCATGATGGTAGCGCCGGGCGCAAGTGGGATGTCACCTAGTGGGGAATAGCTAGCGTTCGCCATGCAGGAAAATCCTCAGCAATTCGACCTGACAACTTGCGATCCAGTCTGCGCCCTGTCAACGCGCAGGTCAATTACGGTCGTGTCAGGAGTCCACGAACCGCCGCGTGATATCGGCGTAGGAGTCTATGCGCCGATCCCGCAAAAACGGCCAGCCGTGACGCTGGCGCGCGATGAATCCCAGGTCCAGTTCCGCCACATGCACGATCTCCTCGGCCTCGGGGGCGCGGAATATCACCACGCCGTCAGGGCCGACCATGAAGCTGGAGCCCCAGAACTCAATGCCGCCGCCGCTACGGGAGGCCGGGTCGGGCTCAAAGCCGAAACGATTGACTGCGACCACATAACAACCATTGGCAATGGCATGGGCCCGCTGGGCGGTTTCCCAGGCGTCCCGTTGGCGCGCGCCGAACTCGGCTTTCTCTTCCGGGTGCCAGCCGATGGCGGTGGGATAAAAAAGAATCTCCGCGCCGCGCAATGCGGTGAGACGCGCGGCCTCGGGGTACCACTGGTCCCAGCAGATCAATGTGCCAATGGTGGTGTTCGCCGCCGGAAAGACTTTGAAACCCAGATCACCCGGCGTGAAATAATATTTTTCGTAGAAGCGCGGATCATCGGGGATGTGCATCTTGCGATAGATGCCGATCAGGCCGCGCTTGCCGTCAATGATCGCCGCGGTGTTGTGATACAGCCCCTGGGCGCGACGCTCGAACAGGCTGGCGATGATTGTCACATCCAGTTCCGCGGCCAGTTTGACGAATGCATCCGAGGTCGGCCCCGGGATCGGCTCCGCCAGATCATAAAAGCCCATGTCCTCGGTCTGGCAGAAATACCGCGATCGGAACAATTCCGGCAGGCAGATGATCTTGGCGCCCTGACGCGCCGCCGCGCGGGTCAACTCCATGGCCTTGGCCACATTCGGCCCGGGCTCGGCGCCACACTGCATTTGCACCAAGCCCACTGCCACTTTTCTTTGCGCGCCGGTGATGTTGCTCACTTTGGATCTTCGTGATCAGAATGCATGTAGGTCGTGTCGCTGAAGCACTTCATGTATTCCTCCAGCAACTGCACACCCACGGGCGGTCGAATGACCCCTGCGTCTACTTTCTTGCGGATGATCTCATTCATGCGCCGTTTCAGATCATTGGGGAAATACTGCACGTCCGCCAGCATCTCTTCCACCGTGGTGCCGGGGATGATTTTCTCAATGTAATAACCGTTGGGTTCCTGGGCGTCGGCATACACATGCACCTCGGCGACGCGGCCAAACAGATTATGGGAATCCCCCATGATGTCCTGGTAGGCGCCCATGAGGAAGAAACCCAGATGATAGGGTTCCCCGTCAGCCACCCCATGCACCGGCAGGAAGCGCCGATCTCGAAGTGCGGAAACATAGTGATCCACTTTACCGTCGGAGTCGCAGGTCAAATCCACCAGCGTGGCCCGGCGCTTGGGCTGCTCATTCAGGCGCTCCAGCGGCAGTATCGGGAAGCCCTGGCCAATGGCCCAGTGATCCAGAATGGACTGGAACACGGAAAAATCGCACAGATATTGATCCACCAGATGCTCATCCAGAGCGCGCAACTCAGTCGGCACCTGCGCCGTGGGGTCCACGCCACTCAGCAAGCCATGCACGCCCTTGCAAATGGACCAGTACAGGCGTTCCGCCGTGGCCTTTTGTTCCAGTGGCAAATACCCCAGCGTGAATAATTGATCCGCCTCGCCGCGCTTTTCCGCGGCGTCGTGAAAGGCTTCCAATAACTGCCACACCTGTACCCGCGCCGCCTTTTTCACGCGCCCGCGAATATCCGCCAGAATGCCGTACAGCTCATGGATAACGGACTCTTCATCCGCTCCGGGTTTGTAATCCGGGTCAATGGAATCCTTGCGGAATGTGCCCAGAACCGGCACCACCAACATTGAGTGATGGGCGGTAATGGCGCGCCCGCTTTCCGAGACCAGGATCGGATGCGGGACCTGCTCCGCGTCGCATACCTCTTTAACGGCGTAAACGATGCCGTTGGCATATTCCTGCAAGTTGTAATTAATGGGCAGATCATCGCTGTCATATTGGGACTCGTAGTTGACGCCCAGCCCGCCACCCACATCCAGATACTTCACGCCCAGATTGCGCTCCACCAGTTGCGCGTAAATATGCGCAATCTCCTTCACCGCCTGCTTGACGATCTGAATATCCGCCATCTGGCTGCCGAGATGAAAATGCAGCAACACCAGGGCATCGCTCTGGCCGGTTTGCTGCAAGCGCCCCACCAGTTGCATTAACTCGGGAATGGACACGCCGAACTTGGACAAGTCGCCGCCGGACTTGGCCCATTTGCCGGAACCACTGGTGGCCAGACGAATGCGCACACCAAAACGCGGCTTGGTTTCCATGACGCCGGACAGAGCGAGAATGCTTTCAAACTCGTGATACTTCTCCACCACCGGGATGACATTCTTGCCCAGCTTCTGCGCCGCCAGCATCAAACGCAACATCACGGTGTCCTTGACGCCATTGCAAATCAGCAGGGATTCGTCGTCTTCCAGGTGAGCCAGGGACGCGATGAGTTCGGTTTTTGATCCGCACTCCAGCCCCATGCCGAAGGGCCGTCCCGCTTCCAGCACTTCCTCCACCACTTCGTGGAGCTGATTCACCTTGATGGGATAGACACCGCGATAGGGCGCGGTGTAACCCGCTTCGGCAATGGCGGTATTAAAAGCCTGATGCAGACGCTGCACCCGCGCCCGCAGCACATCCTGGAAACGGATCAATGCCGGTAAACGAATATTGCGTTTATGCAAATCGGCGACGATATCGCTGATGACCATGGCCGGCGTGTCGTCGTTAACACGCACCCCGACTTTGCCGGCGTCATTGATATGGAAGAATCCGTCGCTCCAACTGGCAACGCGATACAAAGCCTCGGCGTCCGCCACAGTCCAATCGGACTGGGCTGGTTCCGGTGTTGAAACAGGCACCGCGCGCACGCGGGACTCAGGGACTGCGTTCATTCCCCGAGCAGGATGGCAAAGATAAGGGGCGCGACAATGGTCGCATCGGACTCGATGATGAACTTGGGCGTACTGGCGGAGAGCTTGCCCCAGGTAATCTTCTCATTCGGCACGGCGCCGGAATAGGAACCGTAGCTGGTGGTGGAATCACTGATCTGGCAGAAATAGGCCCAGCGCCGGATGTCCGCCATTTTCAAATCCTGTTCCATCATGGGCACCACGCAAATGGGGAAGTCCCCGGCTATACCGCCACCAATTTGGAAAAAGCCGATAGGCTGCTTTATAGAAGTAGTCCGGTACCACTGGGCCAGATCGATCATGTACTCAATTCCGGTGCGCACCGTATGCACATTCTTCACATCGCCCTTAATGCAATGGGCGGCGTAAATATTGCCGCAGGTGGAATCCTCCCAGCCCGGCACGAACATGGGCAGATTCTTTTCCGCCGCCGCCACCAGCCAGGAGTCCTTCGGATCAATCTGGTAGCTATCCTTGAGTTTACCTTCGCGGATCAGACTGTAGAGAAATTCATGGGGGTAATAGCGCTTGCCGCTGCGATCCGCCGCCTGCCAGGCATCCAGCAGCTTGAATTCCAGATGCCGGAACGCCTCTTCTTCCGGAATGCAGGTATCGGTGACGCGGTTCAGCCCCTGCTCCAGCAACGCCTCCTCATCCTGGGCCGTCAACTGCCGGTAATGGGGAATGCGCACATAGTGGTCATGGGCCACCAGATTGAAAATATCCTCTTCCAGATTGGCCCCGGTCACGCACAGGCAATGCACCTTGTCGCGCCGGATCATTTCCGCCAGCGACAACCCCAACTCCGCCGTGCTCATGGCGCCGGCCAGGGTCATGAACATGACGCCACCGTCATCCAGCAATTTTTGATAAGCCGTGGCCGCATCAATCAACGCCGCGCTGTTGAAGTGGCGGTAATGATGCTTGATGAAGCGGCTGACTGGTGCTGAACTCATTGAATCCGTCTCTCCAAAATCTTGGTTGTGTCGTGCACCTGCCCACCTGTGGCAGGTGCGACTTAGGTTACTGTAAAAACTCCGCTAAGTCTAAGCTGTAGCTGGAGATTTGGGCACCTGCTGGGACAAACAATGAACCGTGCCCAGACCATAAACGATGTCTCTGCAATCCACAGGGATGATCCTTCGCCCCGGAAACAGCGGTGTCAGGATGCGCTCGGCCTCGGCATCCATGGGATCGTTGAACACCGGCAAGATCACGCCGTGATTGGCAATATAGAAATTGGCATAGCTGGCCGGCAGGCGCTGGCCGTTGATGTAATAGGGCGCCGGCATGGGTAGATCCACTATGCGCAACGGCGCCCCGTCCGGTAAGCGCATCTGCTCCAGCCGCCGGCGGTTGTCGCGCAGCGGGACATGATTCTCGTCCGCGGTATTGTCCTCAACGACAGTGACAACCGTCTGACGGGCGATGAACCGGGTCAGATCATCCACATGGCCGTCGGTGTCGTCGCCGACGATGCCGTCGCCGAGCCAAAGGATCTGCGTTATGCCCAGCAATTCACGCAGACGCTGTTCGATTTGCTCCCGGCTCATGCCGGGATTGCGATTGGCGTTGAGCAGACAACTTTCAGTGGTGAGGACGGTGCCGGCGCCATTCATATCAATGGAGCCGCCTTCCAGGATCATGCCGGCGCGGTAGCTAGGAACCTTCAGGTACTCCGCCATGCGACCGGGAATGAGATTGTCCAGATCGAAGGGCGGGTATTTCCCGCCCCAGGCGTTGTAGTCGCAGTCCAGGGCCAGTAATGGTGCTTCCGTTTGCGCGCGCACCACAAAAATCGCGCCATGATCCCGGCACCAGGCGTCATTGGTGGGAAACTCATGCAGGCGAATATCGCCGCTCACACCGGCGCGCTCCAGAATGCGCGACGCCTGCCGGCCATGGGTCGCGTCCAATACATTTATATGTACGGTTTCGCCACCGGCCAGGGCGCGCACGATCTCGGTATAAGCCGGCTCCACCGGCTCGAACCGATCCGGCCAGGAATTTTTATTGTGCGGCCAGGACAGCCAGGTGCTCTGGTGCGGCTCCCATTCGGCGGGCATGTGGTAGCCCCGGGCCGCGGGACTGTCTGCATCCAACGGAGTTTTCAAATTGATCATGGAATTATTGGGGAGTGGATGGAATGCCGATGCGGCGCACCAGATCCGAAAATCGGGGATCCGCCCGCAGACTCGCATATTCTTTCGCCACATTCAGCCACGCCAGGGATCGAGAGCGGAGTTTGAATGCCTGATCGAGACAGGCAAAACACTTGTCTGCATCGCCGAGTCCGGCGTAGATCGCCGCCCTGCAGCAGGGCGATACATAGGCAGATCGGCCCAGGCCCTCCAATTGCGCGATGACCGCCAGGGCCGCTTTGTGATCACCAGCCACGGCATAGGCATAACCCAATCCTTGCAGCGGCATGGTGTAGCCAGTACCGGTGGCCACGGATTCCTGGAAGGCCTCAATGGCCTCGGGCCAGCGACCCAAAGCCAGCAATACATGACCCAGTCCCCAATGGGCCGCCCAGAATCCGGGATTCAGGTCCAGGGTCCACAATAATCGGGACAGGGCCTCATCTTCACGTCCCGCCTGATGCAGTTGCCAGGCCAGATTCATGTTGGCTTCCGTGGAAAGCGGGTCAATCTGTCGCGCCAACTCCGCCTCATCAATGGCCTGTGCGCCGGCGCCAATGGATTCAAAATAAAGGCTATATTGCACATGCGCCCGTGAATCATTGGGACTGGCGGCCAGGGCCAGTTTGAATAGCCGTTCTGCCTCTTTCCAATCCCACAGATACTTGAGGGTCATAATGGCCGTGAAAACTATGGACTCGATCTGCCCGTGATCTATTTCCATGGCCCGGCGTGAATACTCCAGCCCGGCGGGGATCAGATCCTCCGGCGGTTTCAGTTCAAAACCATAGCTGCCCAGTGCGCAGTAACAACTGGCAGCACCGGCGTAGGCGGCGGCGAAACCCATGTCCAGTGCGATGGCCTTCTTGAAACATTCTGAGGCCTTCTCAATACTTTCGCGAGTCATGCGCCGCCGATAGCCGCGTCCAAGCAGATACATTTCATAGGCATCCGGATTGACCGGCGCCTGGGGTTCGAGTGCGTCCTCCGGCACCAGTTCCCGCACCAACTGGGCACAGATCAGATCGGCCAACTCGCGCTGCACACGCAGGACAGCGGAGATATCCCGTTCAAAGGCCTCGGCCCAGACGTGATGGTCGGTGGCGGCCTCAATCAATTGCGCGGAAACACGCACCTGATTTCCATCTCTCTGGATCGTACCTTCCACGACATGGCTGACATTAAGTTCCGCGCCGATATCAGGAATGGATCGCTGGGTCAGCTTGTAGCGCATGACCGAGGTCAGCGAGATGACTTTCAGTTGGCGGTTGCGGGCCAGTGCCGTGATCACCGTATCCGTGAGACCGTCACTGAAATACTCCTGCTCCGGATCACCGGACAAATTGCGAAACGGCAACACGGCGATGGAGCCCTTGACCGCCGAACGCGCGACCCGCTCCTCCAGAGGCACGACCTTGTCCTCGCGCCGGGAAATGACCGGGGCATAGGAGCCTCTTGGCATGTCAATCAGGATGGAATCCTGACGACCGGGATCCTGGTAATAATCGCGCAGCTTGGTGCGCAACCGCCCGGCCTCCACCCGCACGATGGAATCCAGATTGGGGTCAAAGCTGGCTTCACGATCAAACACGTCCAGGCCGATGGTGTACCCCTTCAACCGGTCAGTCGTACCGGCCAGACTGTGATCCACGATGTAGCGCAAGAACCGGCATTGCCGGTCGGCGCGGCGGAACACGTCGCTGGCGACAATGCGTCCCACCTGGGCGCGGATGGTCTCCGCTAGCGCCGCCGTGGATGGTCCCGATTGAGTCATTTCCCGGTCTTTCCCCTTAACCCGCAAACTGAATTGTTGCCCTGGCCACTGTTACTTGCCGTTACATAACAGGGAGTGACGTATAATTGCCCCTTGCCGGTGGTCCAATATCCCCGAGCAGACCGAAAAACCAGTTCCTAAGGAGACGCAGTGATGAATACCAAGATGATCATAACAGCAACGCTATTGGCAGTATCAGTATCAAGTGGCGCTTTGGCGGCCGATTCCGCCGGTTTTACCGGCTGGGTGGAAACCATCCACAAGGCCGACTAAAACGGCGACGGTATGATTACGCCGACCGAAATCATGTACTACGACGCCACGTCCCATGAGGCCGGTTTCCGTCCCTTTATGGTGGATCATTTCGCCGCCTGGGATTTTAACGGCGACCAGATGATTGATATGGATGAGCTGAAAAAGGGCATGGAAGTGGCGAAGATGACCGACAAGGACATGGACCGGGCGTTTTTTGAAATGACGGGATTCCAGCCGCCCCGCAACAAGTAAGTAGGTTTAGTCTTCCCCACGCAGGCGGTGGAGCACGGGACCCCTGACCTCCCCTGTTCTTCACCGCCTGCCTGGTTTCTCCGGATAACGGAAAACTCATCAAACTTGCAACGGCGGCATCGGGCAATCCAGCGCCACCGCCACTGCCTGCAATAACTCCGCTTCCGCGGGCAATACCTTGCCATCCCGAATCACACAGTCGGCACAGGCCTCCACCACCGACTTCTTCAGCATGGGGGTCAATTGCTCCAGTTTCTTCAGCGCGGCCTCCAGCGCCGGCAACGTACATTGCTCCGCGGGCGTCAGCGTGCCTGGGTCACGCAGGAATTGCTTCATACCCAGGGTGTATGTGGCCTGGGCATCGCTCACATTCCGGCTGCCCGCCCGCGCCAATACGCCGATCAATAATTGAATTTCGCTTTTCACAGCGTCAAATTTGAAATAGCGCACCGGCACATCCTGCGCAGCGCCCGCGGCCAGGTGTTCACGCAGGATGGTCAGCAGAACAAACTCAAATACTGTCAGCCGGTGGTCCGATTTGATGAGGGATTCCAGCACATTCAACGTCCGTTCCCGGTCGGTCAAGGGCAGGCCCTTCAACGCGGGAATGGCCAGATTTACCAGGGGCAGGCGACCGTCCGCGCCCCGCGCCGCGATGGCCGGCAGTAATTTTTCTACGCTGGCAGCTACAGCGTCGTCATCCCCCGCGCGCAACAGCCTTATCCCAATGGGCCTTGCTGCCGCTTCCATGCCGGCCAGTACCAGGGCATAGCAAACCGCCGGCGCGGTTTCCGGGCGGTGCAGCGCCGCCAGCACCTCATCAGACATGCCGGCATGAATTTTTTCGGCAAGCGCCAGATGGGCGGTGGTTACATTCCCCACGCTTGCCGCGATCTGGGCTCCGCTGACGACTCCGGAACCCGATCC
>JAYUHG010000042.1:0-5792 GCA_043767195.1 Gammaproteobacteria bacterium
GATCCGGCGCATCCGTTCCCGCGGGTGCTGAACAAGAATCTTTATTTCATTGTCTCGCTGGAAGGCAAGGATGCCTTTGGGCGCGAGACCCGGCTTGCCATTGTGCAGGCACCGCGCTCCCTGCCGCGGGTGGTGCATGTGCCACCGGCCCAGGGGGGTGGACTGCATGATTTTGTGCTGTTGTCCGCCATCATCCATGCCCATGTGGGGGATTTGTTTCCAGGCATGAAGGCAACCGGATTCTACCAGTTCAAAGTGACCCGCGATGGCGACCTGCTCGTGGATGATGAAGAAGTGGACGACCTGTTGCGGGCGCTGGAGGGCGAATTGCCTTCGCGCCGGTTCAGTGATGCGGTGCGGCTGGAGGTGGCAGACAACTGCCCCGATGATCTGAGTCAGTTCCTGCTGCAAAAGTTTGGGCTGGACGCGCGGGATCTGTACAAGGTCCCTGGCCCAGTAAATCTGAATCGGTTGCTGGCCATTAATGAATTGGTGAAGCGACCGGAATTGTATTTCCCTCCCTTCACGCCGGATTTGCCGCCGCGCTTGCAGAAGGAAGGCAATATTTTTGATGTGCTGCGTAATGGCGACATCCTGCTGCACCACCCATTCCAGTCCTTTGCCCCGGTGATTGATTTTCTGCGCGCTGCAGCCGCGGATCCGGACGTGTTATCCATCAAACAAACGCTGTACCGCACCGGCAACGACTCCGCGGTTGTAGACGCCCTGATAGTGGCGGCCCGTGCCGGCAAGGAAGTGGCCGTTGTGGTTGAACTGCGCGCCCGCTTTGACGAAGAGGCGAACATCGAACTGGCCAACGAGCTGCAAGAGGCTGGCGCCCAGGTTGTATACGGCGTGGTCGGTTACAAGACCCACGCCAAGATGGTGCTGGTGGTGCGGCGCGAAGGTCGCAGTCTGCGGCGCTATGTGCATCTGGGTACCGGCAATTACCACACGCGCACCGCGCGCCAGTATACGGATTACAGCCTGCTCACCTGCGACAAGGCCATGGCGGAAGACGTGAATCGCATGTTTCACCAGCTCACCGGCCTGGGGCGCGCCGGCAAACTGAAGAAGCTGCTGCAATCTCCCTTTACGCTTTACAAAGGCATCCTCGCCAATATTGAAACCGAGATCCAGAACGCCCTGGCCGGCAAGGAAGGCCGCATCATCGCCAAGATGAACGCGCTGGTGGATGCGGACATTATTCAGGCGCTGTATCGGGCGTCACAGGCGGGCGTAAAGATTGATCTGATTATTCGTGGGGTGTGCTGTCTGCGCCCCGGCATCAAAGGCGTGTCGGAGAATATCCAGGTGCGCAGCATTGTCGGCCGGTTCCTAGAACACAGTCGCGTGTTCTATTTCCTGAATGGCGGGGACGAGTTGCTGTTCTGCTCCAGCGCCGACTGGATGCCGCGCAATCTGCACCATCGGGTGGAGGCCTGTTTTCCCATCGAAGAGAAACGTCCGCGGGAACAGATTATCGAACTCGGCCTGCTCAACTATCTCAGCGATAACACTCAGGCCTGGATACTGCAGGGCGACGGCAGCTATAAGCATCTGCGGCCGGGCAGCCACAAACCGCGTTCCGCGCAGCGCGCGTTGTTGGAGCACCACGGCCAGAGTTCGCAATAAGTCCGCGACCGTAACACCTACTCAAAAGCCAATTCCATCTCCGCTGCCCGTAACATTTCCTGTTCACTCTCCAGGTCCACCAGCGTCAACGGGTGTTCGGATAAAAAGCGGGACGGAAAGCTCAAGCTGATTCGATTCTTGTCGGCGTTGGCGCCGATCGCAGGCGCTGTGGCGCTGGATCGGCTGCGATTCAACACCACGGCCAGGCGCAATAAAACACACAGGCGCAGCATGCGTTCGCGCTCGTCGTCCGGCATGCCGGCCAGCTCCAGAGGATCAAATTTGCGCCGGTGCAGTCGCACCAGTACCGCCAGATGACGTTGTTCTTGGCGCGAGAATCCCGCCATGTCGGAATGGGTGAGCAGATAGCCGCCATGGTGGTGATATTGGGCGTGGGCGACGGCCAGCCCGATTTCATGTAACTCCGCCGCCCATTCCAGTAGCTTTCGATCCGTGCGCGCATCCAGTTGCCAGGATGCCTGTACGTGTTTGAATAACCTGGTGGCGGTCGCTGCCACACGACTGGCCTGATCTCCGTCCACGCCATAGCGTAACGCCAACTCGGCAATGGCCCGGTCGCGCGTATCCTTTTCCTGCGCTCGACCGATGAGTTCATACAGCAGACCCTCGCGCAGCGCGCCGTCGGAGATGGTCATGTTTTCAATCTCCAGGGCCTCGAACACCGCGCTCAAAATCGCAAGACCGCCAACAAACACCGGCATGCGTCGCTCCGAGACGCCTTCCAGCACCAGCTTTTCCACCCTGCCCGCATCTACGACCAGCTCACGCAATCTACCCAGGCCATCGTTGGTGATGCCGCTGTCGCCCCAACCGTGGGCGCGAATGATGTCGTTGATGGCAAGGATGGTGCCGGAGGCGCCGATGGCGGCGTCCCAGCCGGTCTTCTTGTAGGTTGTCTCGATGCTCTCCAGTTCCTGCAGCGCGAATAGCATCGCGCGGCGCATGCGTTTGGCGGTAATCTCGCCGCCATCAAAGTAGCGCTCGCTCATATTGACGCAGCCCATGTACAGACTCTCCGTCAGCCGCGGTTCGAAGCCGCGCCCGATAATGACCTCAGTGCTGCCGCCGCCGATATCCACCACCAGGCGTCGATCCCCGGCGCCATAAACGGAATGTGCCACGCCCAGATAGATCAGGCGCGCCTCTTCGCGTCCGGCGATGATCTCAATGGGGCGACCGAGGGCCTTGCGCGCCCGGGCCAGAAACGCCGGGCCATTGCGCGCCTGGCGTAACGTGTTGGTGCCCACGGCGCGCACATGGGTGCGCGGCACCTCGCCAATGCGTTGCCCGAACCGTTCCAGGCACTGAATCGCCCGGTCCATGGACTCCGCGGTCAGATTGCGATCTTCATCCAGACCCGATGCCAGTCGCACCATGTCCTTGATGCGATCAATGATCTGCAGGCGACCGTCGGTGTAGGTGGCCACGAGCATATGAAAACTGTTCGAGCCCAGGTCTACCGCGGCAAAGGCATCGGAGCCGGGCTGAGTCATGGCATCCGGTGGCGCACTGCTACAGAGTTATAATGATTCAAGTGGCGCACAGGGGAAGAGGTGAACATGAAGAATAGTATTCTGATAATAATGCGCCATGCCAAGTCCGGTTGGCCGGAGCAGGTGCGCAGTGATTTTGACCGGCCGCTGGCGCCCCGTGGTGAGGCGGACGCGCCGCGCATGGGCAAATGGTTGCGCAAGCATGGTTTGGTTCCGGACAAGGTCATCAGCTCTCCGGCGCAGCGCGCCCGTAGCACCGCGGAACTGGTGGTGGAAAAGCTGCGCATTCCGGCTAAACGCATAATTTTTGAAGATCGGATATATGACGCCGGGTTGCGGCAATTGCTGGATGTGGTCGCTGCCCATGGCGCGGATACCGATGCCCTGCTGTTGATCGGACATAACCCCGGACTGGAGCAATTGCTGACGCATCTGGCGCTGGAGCCGCCGCCCCGGGATGAGCGCGGCAAGCTGATGACCACTGCCGCGGTGGCGGTGCTGGAATTCAAAGGGCGCATTGGCGTCAAACCAGGGTCAGGCCGGTTGCAACAATTGGTGCGGCCACGGGATCTGAAGTCCTCCCGACCGAAGGATACCGGCTGATATCCGGGATTCCTACGCGCCCCTCCGGGGTCACTGCTTCTCCGCGACGATGTAGGCAATCCAGCCGGCATCGGCTTCGCCCACCGTGGCTGGAGTGAAATTTCCGTCGCCGTCGCCATTTTTGTCGGTGCCTTCCCAATAGACCGTGGCCTTGAAGCCGGATTCTTCCAGTATTTCCGTTAACTCCGGCAGCGTCCACAGGCGCCAATGATAGGTGAAGGCCTTGTTCAGGCGCGACCCATCCTTGAATTTGAAATGGATGTGACAGGTTATATCGCCGTTGATGGGGTTGTAGCTGGCCTGATCCCATATATAGGTGAAGCCGGGATTGACCGTGCTCTCTTCCAACTCCTGAAATGCCTCATAGCCGCCGAAGGCATCCAGAAAAAATATACCATCGGGGGCAAGGCCTGCGCACACATTGCGGAAGTAACGTTTCATGCCGGCGCGATCACGGAATACCCAGTAGCTGAAGTTCATGGCCAGCACGATGTCCACGGGTTCCGTGCGCGCGCGCATGACATCAACATTCAGCAGCCGCAGCCGCTGGCGTTGGCGTGACGTCAACAACGGGAGCTTGTGGCTGCGCGACCAGTCCAGTACCGCGGGATCCAGATCCACGCCCCAGGCCAGATTGGTGTTGCGCCGCCGAACCCATTCACAGGAGGTATTTGCCGTACCGCAAAAATCCTCGCGCAGCCGTTTGGCGCGGCGCGCCCGCAGCGTGGTGTAAGTCTCATCAATAAAATCAATTTCCGCCTCCACGCCTTGCACGGCACGTTCGTACAAGACATGCCGGTCATGGCGCCCGGCCTGGGTTGGCTGGCGGCGGGTTTTTGGGTTTTTAGCGGTCATCACTTGGTAGCCCCCGGCGCACCGGGGAGTGCTCCTCCCTGAGGATAAATGCTTCCGGCACCGGTGAAAGTCTGATGGTGCCGGGCGCGGATTCTAGCACCGTAGCCATCAGCGGCTGAATCATCTTGTTACCATTGATAAGAAATTCAAGGTGTTGGCGGTCCATTCGCGGTAGAATTACGGGGTATTTGAAATACAGACGCCATGCCTACTAAACCTCAATTTCTGCTGGTTTTGACCACCTGTCCGGGATCCATCACGGCCAAGAAGATCGCCAACGAGTTGGTGTCGAATAATCTCGCCGCCTGTGTGCAGATCATTTCCGGGGTGCAGTCATATTTTCGCTGGGTGGGCAAGGTGGATAACAAGGAAGAGGTTCTGTTGATCATCAAGACCACCGCGGATCGCTACCAGGCAATGGAGGACCGCATTGTGGCATTGCATCCCTATGAACTTCCTGAGATCGTGACGCTCCCCATCAGTGGCGGTCTCGCCGGTTACCTGTCCTGGATTAAAACGTGTACGGAGTCTCCCCCAGCCTGATTCATTCCCTGAGCGCGGTGGTCTTAACGCTGCTCATCGCTCCAGCACAGGCGGTCTCGGTAAGTGAGCGCTTGCAGGACTTTGTCGGCACAGCTTCCAGCAGCAACGAGATATTGCCTCCGGAACAGGCCTTTCCCCTGTCCGCGCTGTCTGGCGGAACCGGTGTGGATCTGATTTGGGAGATCCAGGACGGGTATTACCTGTATCGGGACAAGTTCACTTTTAGCGCAATAGATAACACTGCCAGCGTAGACACCACCGCCATTTCGTTCCCTCAGGGCGAGGTCAAGGAAGACGAGGCATTCGGGCGTGTGGAAGTTTATTTTGGCACCCTGACGGTGCATGTCCCCGTGACGGGCAACACTGATGCCCCGGTGCGGTTGCGCGTTGGATTCCAGGGCTGCAAGGACAAGTCGGTGTGTTATCCGCCACAGACTCAAGAAGTGGCGGTACAGCTATCGCGGTCGAATTCCGATTCCCCACCTGTGGCGCCCGCTGGTATCACTGGATCCTTAGACTCCGCCAATGGACTGAGAGGCGCGGGATTTCTCGCCAATGTCATTGCGTTCTTCGGCTTCGGCCTGTTGTTATCCCTGACTCCGTGCATCTTCCCCATGATCCCGATTCTGTCGGGCATCATTG
>JAYUHG010000043.1:0-2432 GCA_043767195.1 Gammaproteobacteria bacterium
CGACACGCTCTACGCCACCGAAATCCCTGGCGGAATTCAGTTGATGCCGTACGACCCGAAGTTCGAGGAGCAACTGGAAGCGGCTGAAAAGGTCATGCGCCAGGACCGCGATGTGCTGCGTAAGTTGGCAGCAAGCTGATGATCGTCTGGATTGAAAAGCGCCTCGCGCTGGCCATCCATGATCGCCAAATCGCCGAACATGGCGGCAGCCCTGGAGTGCGTGAGGGAAATCTGCTGGAGTCAGCACTCACGCGTCCGCGGCAACTCCATGCCTACGGCGATCCGCCGCCGGATTTTGCAGATCTGGCGGCGACTTTGGCCCATGGTCTGGCGCGCAATCATCCATTTGTGGATGGAAACAAGCGCACGGCGTATGTCGTGTGCCGCACGTTCCTGTTGGTCAACGAAGCCGACCTGATTGCGAGCGCCGAGGAGAAATATCTTCACATTCTCGGGCTCGCCGAAGGCCAAATCACATTGGAGGAATTTGCAGCCTGGCTGCGGGCGCACATTCAGATCACGCCAAAGAACCGGATCCAGGAACCGCGCATTCGCCGACGAGCTGTGGCGAAGAAGAGGGCGGCGCGACGTTGACGTTTCCGTTGTGCTCCGATTGGCCCAGCCAGGTGTCGGGTTCCGGAGGCTGGCCAACTCGTGGATGTCCCGCAAAAGCATCTGGCCGTAACGGCTCCGCGATCATTTCAATTCTCTGCATTGGCTGTTCGTTTGACCCGGAAAAATACTGGAATTACGGTGTGCCAAGCTGGCAACACAGCCGGTCGTTCCGGCTGGAGGACGCGTGTCTTCGATCTCCGAACTCAAGCGTCGCAACGTGTTCAAGGTGGGGGTTGCCTGACTGATCGTGGGCTGGTTCGTGGTGCAGGTGGCGAGCATTGGCTTGCCGGCGTTTGCTGCGCCGCCCTAGGCGCCGCGGGTGTTTATCTTCGGGTCGCTAGCCGCGCCGTGGGCAAGGCGTAATGTGCCCAGTTAGCGGTTTCAGTCTATCCACGCCTCAATCAGATTCGGCCCCGGCTCATGCATATACGCCGCCAGTTGCCGGTGGAAGGCCTCGGCGGAATGAACCCGGCGGGCGGGAACGCCCATGCCTTCGGCCAGTTTTACCCAATCCAGATTCGGGCGGCTGAGGGAGAATAACTCCTGGGCTTTGGGACCTGGTACGCCGGCGCCGACGCGCTCATGCTCTATCTCCAGGATGCGATAGCGCCGGTTGGCGTAAATGATGGTGGTGATGTCCAGGGATTCCCTTGCCTGGGTCCACAGGGATTGCAGCGTGTACATGGCGCTGCCGTCAGCCTGCAGGTTGATCACTTTTCGATCCGGGCAGGCGATGGCCGCGCCGGTGGCGAGCGGCATACCCTGACCGATGGCGCCGCCGGTGATGAATAACCAATCGTGGGGCGGCGCCCCGGCGGTGCGCGGGATGACGCTCAGGCCGTCACTGATAGTTTCATCGGCGATGATGGCCTGCTCGGGCATCAATGCTGCCAGGGACAACGCGATGGCATCGCCATTCAACGGCCCCTTCATCATCCCGGCGCGTTGGCGCGCCTGGCGCACCGGTTCCATTTTCTCTGCACCCACTGTCGCCACCAATCGCTTCAGCGCATCAACAATATGTTGATCCGGGCGCGCCAGCACATGCACAGTGCAGCCCGAAGGCGTGAATTCACTGGGTAAATTGGGATAGGCGAAGAAACCCACCGGCGGACGGGAGCCGACAATGATCATGTGGCGCACACCGGCCAGCACTTCCAGCGCGTGCTCTGGAAAATACGGCATGCGCTCTACCGGTACCCGACCGGCACCCCGTTGCAGGCGTGTATTAAATGTATCGCACAACAGCCGCGCGCCAGTGGCCGCGGCGATACGCCCGGAAAGTTCCAGGCCTTTTTCCCGGAGTGCGTAACCGGATAATAGCAACACCGTTGGCTCGCCTGATTTAAGCGCATTGGCCGCTGCTTGAACCGCTTCCTGCGAGACATGCTCGAAATCCGGCACCAGTACCGGATCGGTAATCGGCTCCTCGGCCTCATTCCAGGAACAATCCGCCGGCACAATCAGTGTCGCAATCTGCCCCGGTGGACCCAGTGCCGCCGTGATGGCATCGTAGGTGGCCTCGGGAATTTCCGCCGCGGTGGCCACATCCCGGATCCAGCCAGATACAGGTCGCGCGTAGGCGGCCACATCGGAATTTAGTGGAGCGTCAAATTTGCGGTGATAGGTGGCATGATCGCCAATAATATTGATGATCGGCACACGGGCGCGCATGGCGTTGTGCAGATTGGCGAGTCCGTTGGCCAAACCCGGACCGAGATGCATCAGCGTGGCAGCCGGATTGTTGGACATGCGCGCGTAACCATCCGCGGCGCCGGTAACCACGCCTTCAAACAGAGCCAATACACATCTCATTT
>JAYUHG010000044.1:0-2428 GCA_043767195.1 Gammaproteobacteria bacterium
GGCATGTATGGCCCCGGTTCGTAGTAGCGTGAGCCGACTCCGGCGGCATTGGCCTCAATGATGCGTTTGTCGGCGACGGTGGTGACATCCCAAAGCCAGGTCAAATCCGCCACTTTGTAGTCCTTGCCCTCCACGGCGTCAGCGCGCACCAGCCAGGTGATCTCGCAGTCGCAGGAATTCACCGACAAGGGCGTGAAGCGATAGATGACCACATGATCGCAATAGGCGAGATAGAACGTCATCGGCCCGATGTGCATGTCGGTGCAGGCGCCATCGTAGGCTTTGATATCGCCGAGTAACGGGGCCAAGGGTTTGCCGTCGCGGCTGCCAGTGACATGACCTTCATAGAGCGGGTAGCGATCAAAAGCCCGATCATTGCCTATGGGTCCTGAGGCTATCCATTCCTTCGTGATGGAATGCCGGGTCAAGCCGCAACTCTCGGCGCGTTCCATGACTTGCTTCAGCGCTGGAATGATCTCCTCATGAGGCACGGCGCGGCTATGGGCCACTGAGTATTCCGGATGCGCGGATTTGCAGTGGTAGCATTCACAATAATTTTCCACCGCCAGCTTCCAATTGGCGGCCAGCGGATAATTCTGGCGATGGGCGACCTTGGCATCGGCTAACCGGTATGGCAAGAGCGGCGCATCCAGGTCCCGCTCAATGTCGTCGAAGGGCACCGGTGTATGCGCGAAATTAATGAAGATCATGCCATGCAACACGCGCACGTTGACCTGTTTAAGACTGTATTGCTTCTTGTCGAAATCCGGTGGTGCATAACCGGCGCCGCGCAGCGCGCCAGTCAACTCATAGGTCCAGCCATGATAGGGACACACCAGCAACTTCTGATTGCCGGATTCCTCCCTGCACAACCGCGAACCGCGATGACGGCAGACATTGAGCAAACCACGAATATCCCCATCACCCTGATTGACGATAATCACGGATTCCCGATCCATGCGGAACAGGAAATAATCCCCCCGTTGCGGTACCTGACTCACATGGCCCACATAGAGCCACGATTTCAGAAAAATCTTGTCCATCTCTTGCCGGTAAATTTCCGGGTCGGTATAGAATTGCTGGTCCAGTGTCTGGCCGGCGGTGTGCGCCAGCATCAGAGAGGCAAGGGCGGTCTGGGTCATGGTCGGGTCCTCCTCAGAAAAATTGGTTTACGCCACTTTTGGCCACTGTGTTTGATCGGCCAGCATTTCCCGCGCGGCATTGTGTCCAGGGCATCCGGTCACGCCGCCGCCAGGATGGGCGCCGGCGCCGCAAAGATATAGCCCGGCCACGGGCATGCGGTAGTCGGCAAATCCGGGCGCCGGGCGCTGGCTGTAAATCTGATCCAGATGCAGGCTGCCGTGGAATATGTCCCCGCCCACCAGCCCGAATTCCCGTTCCAGGTCCAAAGGGCTGAGGGCCATGCGCCCCACCACGGCCTGTTTGAAATTGGGCGCGTAGCGGGTCACGGTATCAATAATGTGATCGGCCACCTGCTCTCGTACCTCGTCCC
This sequence comes from Gammaproteobacteria bacterium, assembly GCA_043767195.1. Taxonomy (GTDB): domain Bacteria; phylum Pseudomonadota; class Gammaproteobacteria; order Eutrophobiales; family Eutrophobiaceae; genus 2-02-FULL-61-13. Next base: position 1,514 of record JAYUHG010000044.1, read on the forward strand.
AACTTCTGCCGCCGGGCAAATCGGGATTGAAATGCTGACAGAACAGACTCATCACATGCTTGCCCGGTGGTGCCAGGGTGTCGTCATACACCGAGGGGATGAACATCTCCAGGATCGGTTCCCGCGACCAGCCGAGTTTGACCGCGTCCTCATAGGCGCGCTCGTTGTAGGCCAGGGAGTGGGTGACGATGATGCTGCCTTTCAGGAATTGTTCATAATCCTGCTCAGCGGCCACGCAGGCAAAACGCGGCAACTCGGACAGAGCCACGTTCATGCGGAAACTGCCGGACCGGCAGCGGTAATGATCCATATGATGGGCAAACGCCGCGGGCACATGCTGCCGATCCACCAATTTCTGGAATAACAATTTCGGGTTCACATTGGCGGCCACGGCGCGGGCGCGAATGACGCGGCCATCCATCAGCTCCACGCCGGCAGCGCGGGCGTTCTCAACTATGACCCGTTTCACCGGCGCGCTGATTTCAATATCGGCGCCATGGGCCTGAGCGGAGCGCGCCATGGCCTGGGTGATGGGCCCATGCCGCCGGTGGCATGACCCCAATGACCCTTGTGTCCGTTCACTTCGCCAAACATGTGATGCAGCAAGACGTAAGCGGAACCCGCGGCGTAGGCGGATTGCATATTGCCCACCATGGCCACATAGCTCTCCAGGCCCAGCAGCAGTTCGCCCTTGAACCAGCGCGCCAGATAATCGCCGATGCTCATGGTGAACAGCCGCACGGCCTCGGCCTGCAATTCCGGCGACAGACGGTTAATGCGCCAGGCCAGTTTGCCGGCGCGCCAGAGATCCGGCAGTCCGCCACCCAGATTTGGCGGGGTTTCCAGCGCCATGTCCCGCAGCACATCCGCCACCTGCTCGATGATGTGTTCAAACTCCCGGAAGCGCTCCACATC
>JAYUHG010000045.1:0-2426 GCA_043767195.1 Gammaproteobacteria bacterium
TCTCCCCTTTACGCCGCGACGTTGGGTGTGACAATCGCCTTCCTGTTCTCCTGGTTCCTGGGTTATGGCGCGACCATGGCGGAGCCGGCGCTGAATGCCCTGAGTTTTACCGTTGAGAATCTCACCAATGGCGCCTTCAAGAAGGCCATGCTCCTGCATGCCGTGTCCGTGGGCGTCGCCACCGGCATTGGACTCGGCGTACTCAAATTCGTATTCGACTGGCCACTGGGCTGGCTGCTGATCCCGGGATATTTCATCGCCTTGTTGCTGACTGTTTTCAGCACCGAGGAATATGTGAACATCGGCTGGGACAGCGCCGGCGTGACCACCGGGCCGGTGACGGTGCCGCTGGTATTGGCCATGGGCCTGGGATTTGGCCAGGCATTGGGGGCGGAGGAAGGATTCGGCATGTTGGCCCTGGCATCGGTGTGCCCCATCATCACGGTACTGGCCACCGGCGTCTGGGTACAGTGGAAGATCCGCCGCCGGCACCTTGAGGAAGAAAGCGAAATCGCTGCTACGGAGGCAGCCAGCGCATGAATAAACGCGAACTGATTGTCCTGACCGATGTGTCCCTGATCACCTGCATTGTGCAACGGGGTCTGGCGGATCAAGTGGTGCAGGCGGCGCAAGACGCCGGCGCTCAGGGCGCCACCATTTACTACGCCCGCGGTGGCGGTGTGCGTGAGCGTCTCGGCATCCTGAGTCTGGCTGTCGAAGTGGAAAAGGAAGTTATTAATATCATTGTAGCCTCAGACCACGTGGACCGCGTATTTGAGCGCATGTACATCGCCGGTAAGCTGGATACGCCGGGCATGGGTTTCCTCTACGTCACGCCACTGGAAAAAGCCGGCACCTTCATTCCGCCGGAGATCGCCGAAAAACTGTTCGGGACCAAAAAGTAACCATGGGCACCATCCGCATCATGCCGCCGCAGAAACTCATCACCTGCATCCTGCCCCATGGCGTTGCGCTGGATGTATTGCAACGGTTGAAGGACGAGAAGGGCATCATCGAGGCAAGCATGAATAGCGCGCGCGGCATGGGCAGACTCACACCATTGGCCCATCGCGGCGTGGGTGAGCAGTCCGAGAAGGACATTCTGAATGTGATCGTGTCAGCCGCCGAGGCCGATGAAATATTTGAGTACCTCTACGACATCGCCCGTATTGATCGCCCCCATGGCGGACTCATATATATGACGGCGCTGGGACATGCGACGCCGTTCGTGTTGCCTGATTTGCCGCAACCGGCGCCCGAGCCGGTTGTGGCGGAATAGCCCCAAACACCTACTTCGGTTTCTTCGCGGCGCGCAATGCCTTGCGCAATTCATGGGCGCGCGACCATCCGGAACCATCACCAAGCTGCGCGCGTTGTTCCTCAGTAAGCACCGCACGCATACGTTGCTTGGTACTCAGTTGCAGGAACAGCAAGTCGGCATGCAGCTTGCCCTGATTGTCGGCCAGCGCGCGTAGTTCGGCCTCATCCTTACTCTCTCCCGCCGACGCCGCCTCCAGCTCTTCGCGCGCATCGCCCATGCGGAACATCAGGTCACGCATTTTCGGCATAGCCTCGTCCACAATCTTGCCCATGGTTTCGCGTTGCTGTTTAGTCAGGTCCAGTTGTTCCGACAGCATGACCAAATGCATGGGGTCCATGGAAAACGCGCCGTCGAACGGCGCATTGACCAAGAAGGCGCCGTGATGGGGCGCCGTTAAAGCGGGACTGAATCCAAATCCGGAAAGGTGATCCGGCGGCAGCGGCATCTCGAATGTGTCAAATGCAAAGTCTTCCTGAGCCGCGGTTGCCAAGGGCTGCAAAGACAAGAGTGTGATCAGCAGGGTACTGCCAAAGATGCTTTTCATTGGATGGCCTCCGTTAACGTCTGAACTGCCATGCTACCCAACAATCGTGCAACAAAAAGGGATCAGTCTGATTCTGGATATTCAACCTTGTAGCCGACGCCATAAACCGAGTGAATGATCTCCATTTGCGGCGCCGCCAGCTCCAGCTTGCGGCGCAGTTTCTTGATATGACTGTCAATGGTGCGATCACTGACAATACGGTGATCCGGGTAGATGCGGTCCATGAGGTGAGTTCTGGAAAAGATGCGCCCCGGCTCGGAGGCCAGCAGCTTCAGGAGCTGGAACTCCACGGCGGTCAATGGCACCGCCTGATCCTGGAGGCGCGCTTCGTAGCGCAGCTCATCCAGTTGCAACAAATCAGAGTGTACTTCCGCCATACCGGCGGCGACACGACGCAGCACGGCTTTGACCCGCGCCACCACCTCGCGCGGACTGAAGGGCTTGCAGATATAGTCATCGGCGCCGATTTCCAGCCCCAATAACCGATCAATCTCCTCCACCCGCGCCGTGACCATGATGATCGGCACTTTGGAAAATCCCCGCACCTCGCGGCAGATGGCC
>JAYUHG010000046.1:0-2419 GCA_043767195.1 Gammaproteobacteria bacterium
CGCTCGACTGATAGCATATTACGACTCACATGGCGGAGAAGACTCCGGTTTCATGCGCGACGTTAATGGCAAGACCGTGAAAATCATTGACCACGGCCATAAACGCCGCCGCGACTGCACGGTGGAAGATGAGATGCTGCGCACAGAATGCATGCATCGAATACATGACCGCCTGGCTCCACAAATTCAGCGCGCCTTCCAATTCAACCCGACGCGCATGGAACGCTACATTATCGCCTGTTACGACGATGCCGAAAGCGGGCACTTCCGCCCGCACCGGGACAATACAACGAAGGGGACAGCGCACCGGCGCTTTGCGGTATCCCTGTTCCTGAATAGCGGCGAATATGAAGGGGGTTATCTGCGCTTTCCGGAATTTGGACCGGGGCAATACACGGCGCCGACGGGAGGCGCAGTGGTGTTTTCCTGTTCGCTGTTGCATGAGGCGACACCAGTGACCAAGGGGCGCCGCATGATGTTCCTGCCATTCCTCTATGACGAGCCCGCGCGCCGGGTGCGCGAGCAAAACTTGCAATTCCTGGATGAGCAGATTGCCACTGCTGAGTTTCGGGGTGCCACGGAGTAATGCCCGCTACCCCGGCGATGGCACCGGCCATGACCAAAGTATGTGAAACACCGCGCCTGCTCCTGCGCCACTTTGCGCTCACCGATGCGGAATTTATTCTGCATCTGCTGAATGAGCCTTCGTTCATTCGCTACATCGCTGACAAGGGTGTCCGTACACTGGATGACGCCAGAACCTATCTTGAAACCGGCCCGCTTGCCAGTTATGCAGCTTACGGATTCGGCCTGAACCTGATTGCATTAAAGGATTCCGGCGTTCCCATCGGCATGTGTGGAATTCTGAAGCGGGAGCATTTGCCGGAACCGGATTTGGGGTACGCCCTGCTGCCGGAATACTGGTCCCGGGGCTATGCGCTGGAAGCGGCTTTGGCAATCATCTCCCAGGCGCGACAGGTCATTCGTTTGCCGCGCCTGCTCGCGGTCACCGACGCGGACAATGGGTCGTCCATCAGGCTACTGGAGAAATCGGGTTTCCGCTTCGCGCACCCGCTGCGACTGGCGGAAAATGAGTCGGATTTGAAGCTGTTCGAGTTGGAAGTATTACCGTCCGCACTGGCATGAGACTGAAACCAGCGGCAATTATGACCGCAGCTGGTTCAGGCGTTACGGGAGTTCAGCACCGATTCCGGGGCAACCATTACTTTGTTCTTGCCACTGTGCTTGGCCGCATACAAAGCCTGATCGGCCATGCGCAACAACACATCGGATTCCATGTCTGACCCGGCATTGGCACTGGCGACACCAATGGTCACTGTGACAACACTCGCAACCTGGGAAGTTTCGTGGGGCAGTCCCAACTCCATGAGTTCCGTGCGCACCCGTTCCGCCAGCAGTTGGGCATCCGCCAGGGATGTACCCGGCAAAATGGCGGCAAACTCTTCACCACCGTAGCGTGCAACGGTATCCACCGCCCGGCGCAGCACATCGCGCGTGACTTGCGCCACGGCGCGCAATGCGGCGTCCCCCTGCTGGTGCCCGTAATGATCGTTATAGCGCTTGAAATCATCCACATCCAGGATCAACAGGCTGAGTGGCTGCCGGGTACGCTGCAACATCGCCCAGGCCAAGCGCAGTTGCTCGTCGAAATAGCGGCGATTCTTGAGGCTGGTCAGCCCATCCTCAAACGACAGGCGCTTGAGATCTTCGGCCTGGGTTTCGATGCGATTCAGCAACTCATCAAATTCCCGCGCCAATGCTCCCAGCTCGTCGGTATCGCGACGGCCAAACCGGCGCTTGTAATCACCTGAGTCATGCAATTCGGATGTATGTTTGGCCAGATCGGCAATAGGCAGGAATACCATGCGCCGCATCAGCAACCAGGCGCATAGCAAAGTAAACACAAACACGATTGTCGTTCCAACCAGCGAGTAGCGAATGATTTCTACAGCCTGGGAAAATCCATCGCGAGATAAATTGATGCGGATGACAAGTGCCGCCTGACCACTAAAATCCTGGAAGCGGGCCAGTAACTGCAACTGCGAATCGGATATGAAACGTGCCAGTGGTTCGCCACTGACGGGCAGATCGCTCTCCATGACCACTGGTTTTTCCAACGCTGACAAATCTGCCATCGGAAATATGTCGAAATCCAAACCTGTCTCACCGCGCAATTGCGCCAACAAGTCATTCTCAAGTAGTCGCCCGGCCAGCATCATGCCCCGTTGCATCTCCTGCTCCCTGCTGTCATGCACTCGATGAGCTGCCACCACCATCAGTCCCTTGCTGGTTGCCACGATACCGGCAACACTTTGCAGGTTGCCTAATGTCCCCTTCACCGAGGTCCAGATCTCGTCAGCCAGTATTGCGCCAGTATCCGTATCCACTTTGCCACTGG
>JAYUHG010000047.1:0-5727 GCA_043767195.1 Gammaproteobacteria bacterium
TTGGAAAAGCGTGAATAAATATTGCCGGGTGCATCCCCGGAAAAGCGCGCCGCAGCCTCGGCGGCGTTCTTGAACACGAAACTGGAGCTCAGGAACAGCGCCTCGCTGTGTTCCTGCTCCGCCGTGCGGACCTGGCCGGCATGTACCGCCAGCGTGTCCAATCCCCAGTTTTCGTTACTCATAAACCTATCCTCCAGCCGCATCACGGACGTCGTTGCGTGTGTGCTCTTGAATATGCGGCATACGTGGTCATGGCATTGCCATTCTCGATTAAGCGGCATACATGGCCTTGGCAACGCCGCTCCTGCGCATCCTGCACACGAGGCATACATGGTCATGGCATTGCCATTCTCGATTAAGCGACATACATGGCCTTGGCAACGGCGCTCCTGAATAAGCAGCTTACATGGCCTCAGCAACGCCGCTCCTGCGCATCCTGCGCCCGCGGCGTACCGTACGTCCATGTACATAAAAAAACCTGCGTCAGCGTTTGCTAAGGCAGGTCACTCCGCTTTAGCCGTATTTTTAACGCGCCCGCAAGCTGATCATCAAATCGGCGCAACGGCGGGAACGGTAGAAGAATTGGGGGCAGACTGCAATACAATCTGACCCCATATCTCGCTTCTACCCCCAATCTGTGAAAAACTACACCCCACGGATTGACGCCAAATGGATATTTGCATCAATTCCCTAACCCACTGACTTACAAAGATTTTCGTACAAGGAGAACACCGTGTCCAGCAACATCAAGATCCCCGCCAACGGCGAAAAAATCACCAGCAAGAACGGACGCCTGCAGGTCCCGGATCGGCCCATCATTCCTTATATAGAGGGCGACGGCATCGGCCCGGACATCTGGCGCGCCACCGAGCATGTACTCAATGCCGCGGTGGAAAAGGCCTATGGGGGCAAACGCCTGCTGAACTGGGTGGAGGTCTATGCCGGCGAAAAGGCCAACAATCTCACCGGCTCCTGGTTGCCGGACGCCACCCTGGATATGTGCCGGGAGTATCTGGTTTCCATCAAGGGACCGTTGACCACGCCGGTGGGCGGCGGCATCCGCTCTTTGAATGTGGCCATGCGCCAAATTCTGGATCTTTATGTGTGCCTGCGACCGGTGCGCTGGTTCAAGGGCGTGCCCTCCCCCACCAAAACACCGGAACTGGTGGATATGGTGATCTTCCGTGAGAACACCGAGGACATCTATTGCGGCATCGAATTCGCCGAGGGCAGCCCCCAGGTGCAGAAATTCCTGGCAGCCTTCAAGGAAATGTTTCCCAGCGATTACCAGAAGATCCGTTTCCCCCTCACCTCCGGCATCGGCATCAAACCGGTATCCCGCGAGGGCAGTGAGCGCCTGATGCGCGCGGCCATACGTTACGCCATTGATAACAAGCGCAAGAGCATCACCCTGGTACACAAGGGCAACATCATGAAGTTCACCGAGGGCGCATTCCGCACCTGGGGATACAAACTGGCGGAAAAAGAATTTCCGGATCAGACCTACACCTGGGATCAATGGGAACGCACCCGGGCGCAAAAGGGTGGCCCGGCAGCCAACAAGGAACAGGAGGAAGCCCTGGCACGGGGCAAGATCCTGATCAAGGACGCCATTGCCGACATCACCTTACAACAGGTGCTCACGCGCCCGAGCGAGTTTGACGTCATCGCCACATTGAATCTGAACGGCGATTATCTGTCGGATGCGCTGGCGGCCCAGGTGGGCGGCATCGGCATCGCCCCCGGCGGCAATATCAATTATGAAACCGGCCACGCGGTATTCGAGGCCACCCACGGCACCGCGCCCAAGTACGCGAACCAGGACAAGGTCAATCCCGGCTCCCTGATCCTGTCCGGCGAAATGATGTTCCGCTATATGGGCTGGGCAGAGGCAGCGGATAAGGTCATTCAGGCCATGGATCGCACCATTGCCAGCAAGACCGTGACTTACGACTTCGCGCGCCAGATGGAGGGCGGGACTGAGGTTAAGTGCAGCGAATTCGCCGCGGCCCTCGTGCGCAACATGTAGGGCCGGCCTCCGTGCCACAAGCCAGCAACATCGTAGCGGAGAGCGCGCAGCTCATATACGACAGCTTTCTGCGTTACAACGAAAATTTTGGGCGCGTTACGGCGCGGGCGCGCAAGCGCTTTGAGACCCGGGACTGGAAAGGGGTACAGGAGGATCTGATCGGTCGCGTGGAGCTGTACGAAAAATCCGTGCGCCGCATTGTCACCACGCTGCAAAAAAACCTGGGGCCGCGCGTCAACGATCACCGGCTTTGGAATGACATTCGTTTCTACTTCGGCCAGCGGGTGCAGAATATTCCCGACGCAGGGTTTACCAAGACGTTTTTCAACTCCGTCACACGCCGTATCTTCGGCACCGTTGGCATTGACCCGGAAGTAGAGTTTGTCTCCCCAGCGCCCGAGGAAGGCTCCGCCATTGATGCCCTGCGGTTGCGGCGATATCCCTATTGGGGCTCATTGAAGGAAAACTTTACCGGCATCCTCGAGGATTTTTCCTTTCAGGTGCCCTATCTGTCCATCGAAAAGGATGCCGAGCGCATTGATCGCGAGATCAGTCAATATGCCCGAATCTATCTGCAAGACTATGGCGATTTCCTGCGCTTTGAATTCATAGATTCCGTGTTCTATCAATCGGCGCGCGCCTACCTGGTTGGCCGCATCCTGCAACAGCATCAGATCTCGCCCATCGTCATCGCCCTGGAGAATACCGGGCGCGGCGTGCGCGTGGATGCCGTGCTGCTGTCCGAAGAAGAGGTCAGCATCGTCTTCAGCTATACGCGCTCATATTACTTCGCCGATCCGAATTCCGTGGTCGGCGCGGTGCAGTTCCTGCATTCCATCCTGCCGCGCAAACCGATTGACGAGCTGTACACCGTCATGGGGCGCCTGCGCCAGGGCAAGACCGAGCGCTACCGCACCTTTACCAATCACCTGAACAGCACCGATGAGAAGTTCGTCCATGCCGCCGGTGACAAGGGCCTGGTCATGCTGGTGTTCACGCTGCCCTCCTATGACCTGGTGTTCAAGCTCATCCGCGATCGGTTCGGCCCTCCAAAGACTATCCGGCGCGAGGATGTCGTCGGGAAATATCGGATGATCTCCAAACATGACCGCGGCGGGCGGCTGATTGACACGCAGGAGTTCCGCAACCTGGAGCTGCCGTTGAATCGCTTTAGCGAGGAATTGCTGGACGAGTTGCAACGCGAGGCGTCCCTGACCGCGCATATACAGGGAGATCAGATCCGATTTGATCAATGCTACATCGAGCGGCGTGTGCGCCCGTTGAACCTGTATATCAATGAAGTGAATCGCAATGAGGCCCAGGCGGCGATCCTGGATTACGGCCAGGCCATTCGCGACCTGGCGTTAAACAATATTTTCCCGGGCGACCTGCTGCTGAAGAATTTCGGCGTCACCCGGCACCGCCGCATCGTGTTTTACGATTACGACGAGGTCTGCATGATCACCGATTGTGAATTCAGGGACATGCCGGAACCCGGAGATGACGAAGACGTGATGCGGCCCGATGCCTGGTACTACGTCGGCGAACACGATATCTTCCCGGAGGAATTCTTGAAGTTCCTGTCCATGGACGCGGACCTGCGGGAAATCTTCCTGAAGGTGCATGGCGATCTATTGACGGCCCAATACTGGCGCGGCGTCAAGGCCATGCAGTTGGCCGGCGAGGCGCCGTTGGTGGTGCCCTATGCGCGGCCTGAATTGCCGGCGCCTGTGGGCAAGAAGCGTGGGGTGGGGTGAAGCAGCTACAAGCAACAAGTCACCAGCCACTTGCCACCAGTCACCAGTCACCAGTCACCAGTCACTAGACACCAGCCACTAGCCACCAGCCAGATAGGAAACTCACTCTGAATCTCCATTCTGCATCTACCCGCATTGGCTCCAGTGGCTGGTGGCTGGTGGCTGGTGCGTTGCTGCTTGGCGGATGTAACCGGCAACCTTCGGAGGCGGTGGTTTTTGATGGCCTCACTATGGGGACCACTTATGCGGTCAAGATTACGCCGCCGTTGCCGGTAGATCGGGCGGAGCTGGCGGCTGGGATTGCCGCTGTGCTGGCCGGGGTGGATGGGCGCATGTCCACATACAAACTGGATTCGGAACTGTCACTGCTCAATGCCAATTCGTCAGTGGATTGGCAACCGCTGTCACCGGCCATGGCGGAAATACTCAGCGCTGCCATGGACATTACCCGTGTCAGTGACGGCGCCTTCGACATCACCATTGGGCCAGTGGTGAATCTTTGGGGCTTCGGGCCGGGAGACAAACCCAGGCAGGTGCCCGATGAGGCTACCCTGACCGCGGCACGGCAACGGGTCGGTTCGGAATTCATTCAGTTGGACGCGCACACTCCGGCACTGCGGAAACAAACCCCGGACATTTATCTGGATCTTTCCGGTATCGCCCAGGGATTCGGCGCCGATGCAGTCGGGAAGTACCTGACAGAGAAAGGAGTCCGAAATTTCATGGTGGATGTCAGCGGCGAGATCCTGGCCCGTGGCGTTAATCCCGCCGGACAACCCTGGCGCATCGGCGTAGAACGCCCGCTGGAATCCGGGCAGACAATTGAACGCATCTTGGAACTGCGCGATGTGGCCATGGCCACCTCCGGTGATTACCGCAATTACTTCGAGCAGGATGGCATCCGCTACAGTCATCTGATTGACCCAACCACCGGGCGCCCCATCACCCACAGTCTGGCCTCGGTCAGTGTGCTGGCCACCACGGCCACCCGGGCCGACGGACTGGCCACGGCACTGATGATCATGGGTCCTGAGCGTGGCTACGAAATGGCCATGGGCGAGAATCTCCCGGCTCTGTTTATAATGCGCACCGACAGCGGCTTTGAAGAACGCTGGACGCCGCACCTGGAACCATTTCTGGTGAAATAATCAATAGTCGCAGGCATTTCGAGCGCAGCGAGAAAGCCTGCTGTAAGACACAAACCGGGAGAACATTATCCATGCCGTCCTTCGATGTAGTTTCCGAAATTGACACTCATGAGCTGATCAACGCCATAGATCAGACCAACCGCGAACTGACCACCCGGTTTGACTTCAAGGGCACCAATTCCAAAGTGGAACGCAAGGAATTCAAACTGACGCTGGTGGCGCCGGCGGAGTTCCAGATCAAGCAAATGACGGACATCCTGGAAACCAAATTCGCAAAGCGCGGCATTGATGGGCGTTGTCTGAAATATGAAACCATACAGTCGAATCTGAGCGAGGCCCGGCAGGAAGTCACCGTGCGTCAGGGCATTGACAAGGAACTGGCCAAGAAGCTGGTCAAGCTGGTGAAAGAAAGCGGCGTCAAGGTGCAGGCCGCCATCCAGGGTGAACAGGTGCGCATCACCGGCAAGAAGCGGGATGATCTGCAAGAGGTGATCGCCATGCTCAAGGCCGCGAGTCTGGAAATGCCCGTGCAGTTCACGAACTTCCGCGATTAGGAGAAATGAAGGCAGGACTATTGAAATCTGCATAGCCGGAGCATGACTCGTCAGTCATTCCGGAAACCGCGCAGCGGTTGTCCGGAATCCAGTAGTTAGCCACTGGACCCCAGCATTCGCCGGGGTGACTGCGTTGAACTACCGCCTTAATCTTTCATCCTCTATGCAGAATTCACCGTATCCTGACCCCAACAACACTATGCAGACACGTGCTCACTTAGTATTGGCGCTGGTCCTGG
>JAYUHG010000048.1:0-13654 GCA_043767195.1 Gammaproteobacteria bacterium
GGCACCGGCAAGACGGTAAAAGTTGCGGTTTTCGCCGATGGCGACCAGGCGAAGGACGCCCAGGCCGCTGGCGCCGACTATGTTGGCATGCAGGATCTGGCTGACCAGATCCTCGCCGGACTAAATGATTTTGGTGTGGTTGTCGCCGCGCCATCGGCCATGGCGGTTGTGGGTAAATTGGGCAAGGTGCTTGGCCCGCGTGGATTGATGCCGAATCCGAAGGTCGGAACCGTGACCAAAGATGTCGGTCAGGCGGTGAAGAACGCAAAAGCCGGTCAGGTGCAATTTCGCGCGGACAAGAATGGCATCGTGCATTGTGCATTTGGCAAGATTTCCTTTACCCCCGAGGCCTTGAGCGAAAATTTCATGGCCTTGCTGAATGAACTGAACAAGGCCAAACCGCCAACCGCAAAAGGGATCTTTCTGAAGAAGGTCACCGTATCAACGACCATGGGTCCGGGCGTACTTGTGGATCCGGGGAGTTTTGGAATTTGATGTTACCGACACCGCGTCATGTGACGCCGGTGTTGAGGATGGACTTTGGGCTGACAGCATGGAATTTGCCGGCCGTCAAAGACCGCAGATGTCTGACTCGTCATATACGAGCGCGACTTAATGCATCCCCGTGATGCGTCTGCGCAGACGGTGAAACCCGAACAGGTCAAGACCTGGGAAGGTCACCGTGATGAGAAACACGGCATGCCCGCTGGACGGCGGAATGCGCAACCCGGATGTTCCGGGCCAGGCAAGCATGCCATCACGGCAACAGGAGGAAGTGGAAGTGAGCCTTAATCTGGAACAAAAGCAGGCAATCGTAACTGAGGTTGCAGGCGTAGCGGCCCGTACTTCCAATGTCATCGCGGCGGAGTATGCGGGACTGACCGTTTCCGAACTGACGCAACTACGTGGTTCGGCGCGGAAGTCCGGTGTCACCATCAAGGTCGTGCGCAATACGTTGGCGCGCAAAGCCTTTGAGGGTACGCCATTCGCTTGCATGAACGAGAAGTTGGTGGGACCACTGTTGCTTGCCTTCGCCGGCGATGAGCCGGGTTCAGCAGCCAAAGTCATCCGTGATTTTTCCAAGCAGAACGAAAAGCTGATCGTGAAGCTGGTGGCGGTTGACGGCAGGTTGCTGGATGCCAAGGCGTTGGAAAAACTGGCGAATCTGCCGTCACTCAATCAGGCGCGTTCAATGCTGCTGGGGGTGTTCAAGGCCCCGCTCGGCAAGTTTGTGCGTGTACTGGCGGAGCCGGAGGCGAAATTCGTCAGATTGCTCGCCGCCTACAAGGATCGGCCACAGGCTGCATAAAACGTTTTCCTGGATTTCAAACAATTACCTGTTACGGGTTACCAATTAAATATTGAGGAGTAGCGAAAATGTCCGTCACACGAGAAGAGATTAAACAGGCACTGGGCAAAATGCCGGTCATGGAACTGGTGGAATTGATTGGTGAGCTGGAGAAGGAGTGGGGTGTTTCCGCCGCCGCTCCTGTGGCTGACGCAATGCCTGCGGGCGGTGGTGCTGCCCCGGCTGAGGTACAGACCGAATTCACTGTTGTCATGACCGCGTTTGGCGAGAACAAGGTCAGCGTCATCAAGGTCATTCGCGCACTGACCGGTCTGGGCTTGAAGGAAGCAAAGGATTTGGTGGAAGGGGTACCGGCCACCGTGAAGGAAGGCATCGCCAAGGCGGAAGCTGAAGATGTGAAAAAGCAGTTGGTAGATGCCGGGGCCACGGTTGACATTAAGTAAGCGGCATTTGGTTATTGAAGTTTGTAGTGATGGCAGGCTGCCGGAGCAGAGATCCGGCAGCCTCCGTCAGCAATGGTTTTTGGCTTAGCGAGATTCCGAGGATCTAAAAAATGGCGTACTCCTACACCGAAAAGAAGCGCATCCGGAAAGATTTCGGCAAGCGACCGACTATCCTGAAGGTTCCTTATCTGCTGGATATGCAGATAAATTCCTACAAGAAGTTTCTGCAACCGGCAGAGAGGATGGAACATCGTACTGAGACCGGCTTGCAGGCCGCCTTTAGATCGGTGTTTCCCATTGTCAGTTATTCCGGCAATGCGGTACTGGAGTATGTCAGTTACACACTGGGTACCCCGGTTTTTGACGTTAAGGAATGCCAGCAACGTGGTTTGACTTTCGCCGCATCGCTGCGTGTGAAAGTGCGCCTGGTTATTTATGACAAGGAAGCCGGGTTGAATAACAAGGTGGTCAAGGACGTCAAGGAACAGGACGTGTACATGGGCGAGATCCCGCTGATGACGCGCACCGGGACATTTGTCATCAATGGCACGGAACGTGTCATCGTTTCGCAATTGCACCGTTCGCCTGGTGTCTTTTTTGAGCATGATCGTGGCAAGACCCACTCGTCCGGAAAATTGCTCTATTCCGCCCGGGTCATCCCTTACCGTGGCTCGTGGCTGGATTTCGAATTCGATCCCAAGGATATGGTTCATTGCCGGATTGATCGCAGGCGCAAGATTCCGGCGACCATCCTGTTGCGCGCGCTGGGCTATACCACGCAGGAAATGCTGCAGATATTTTTTGAAACCAATCTGTTTACGTTCAATCGCAAAGGCGTGTTCCTCAAGCTGGTACCGGAACGCCTGCGCGGCGAGACGGTCTCCTTTGATATTAAAGACAGCAAGGGCAAGGTCGTGGTTGAAAGTGATCGTCGCATCACTGCCCGACATATTCGCGAGATCGAGGCCCTCGGCCTGAAGCAATTGGAAGTGCCGCCTGAATATCTGCTCGGCAAGGTGCTCGGTCGTGACGTAATAGATACGAAGACTGGCGAATTGTTGGCTGATGCCAATGCTGCCATCACTGATGACATTCTCAAGAAGATGATTGCCGCGGGCGATCTCGAGGTCCACACGCTGTTTACCAATGATCTGGATCGCGGACCCTATATTTCCGAGACGTTGCGAGTGGATGGCACCAACACCCCATTGGAAGCGCAGATTGAAATTTATCGAATGATGCGCCCGGGTGAACCGCCGACCAAGGATGCCGCTGAAAGCCTGTTCAAGAATTTGTTCTTCAGCGCGGATCGTTATGATCTTTCGCCGGTAGGCAGAATGAAATTCAACCGCCGCGTCGGGCGCAAAACTTCCGCCGGACCCGGGGTTGTATACGACGGCAAGTATTTTGCGCAGCGCCCGGATGACGACTCCAAGAAGGCGTTCCGCGAATTTGGCGAAATGTCCGACGTCATTGACGTAGTCAAGACCCTGGTCAGCATCCGCAACGGCAAGGGTACCGTGGATGACATTGACCATTTGGGTAACCGCCGTGTGCGCAGCGTCGGTGAAATGGCCGAAAACCAGTTCCGGGTCGGACTGGTGCGCGTGGAGCGGGCCGTAAAGGAACGTCTGAGTCTGGCGGAATCCGAAGGCTTGATGCCTCAGGAGATCATCAATGCCAAACCCGTGTCGGCGGTGATCAAGGAATTCTTCGGCTCATCGCAGTTGTCCCAGTTTATGGATCAGAACAACCCGCTGTCCGAGATTACGCACAAGCGGCGTATTTCCGCCCTTGGCCCGGGTGGTTTGACCCGCGAACGGGCGGGTTTTGAAGTCCGCGACGTGCATCCGACCCACTATGGCCGCGTTTGCCCCATTGAAACGCCGGAAGGTCCGAACATCGGCTTGATTAATTCCCTCGCGGTGTATGCGCGCGCCAACGAATACGGTTTCCTGGAAACCCCATATCGCCGCGTCACCAAGGGCCGCGTCACCGATCAGATTGAATACCTGTCGGCCATTGATGAGGGCGAATACGTCATTTCCCAGGCCAACAGTAACCTGGACGAAAAAGGTACGTTGATTGATGAGTTGGTTTCATGTCGGCATCAAAACGAATTTGCGCTGCTCGGTCCGGACCGTGTTGAATACATGGACGTCTCACCACGTCAGATTGTGTCCGTTGCCGCGGCATTGATTCCATTCCTGGAACATGACGATGCTAACCGCGCGCTGATGGGATCCAACATGCAGCGCCAGGCGGTGCCAACACTGCGTACCGAAAAGCCGCTTGTGGGCACTGGCATCGAGCGTACCGTCGCCATGGACTCGGGCGTTACCGTCGCCGCGGAGCGTGGTGGCCTGGTGGACTCCGTGGATGCGAGCCGTATCGTTATTCGTGTACATGACGCAGAGGTGGCGCCAGGTGAACCGGGCGTGGATATTTACAATCTCACTAAATACACGCGCTCCAACCAAAACACCTGTATCAATCAGAAACCGTTGGTCAAGCCCGGCGATATCGTGGCGAAGGGTGACGTACTTGCAGATGGTCCGGCCACTGATCTGGGTGAGTTGGCTCTGGGGCAGAACATGCTGGTGGCGTTTATGCCCTGGAACGGCTGTAACTTTGAGGACTCCATCCTGATCTCGGAGCGCGTGGTCCAGGAGGATCGCTTTACCACCATTCACATAGAGGAACTCACCTGCGTCGCCCGCGACACCAAACTCGGGCCGGAAGAAATTTCCGCGGATATTCCCAACGTCAGCGAGAGCGCCCTGAATAAGCTGGATGAGTCCGGTATTGTTTTCATCGGAGCCGAAGTCAATGTCGGTGACATTCTGGTCGGCAAGGTCACGCCCAAGGGCGAGACCCAACTGACGCCGGAAGAAAAACTGCTGCGCGCGATATTCGGTGAAAAAGCCTCCGATGTGAAGGATACCTCTTTGCGGGTTCCGTCGGGCATGAACGGCACGGTTATTGACGTGCATGTGTTCACCCGCGATGGCGTGGAAAAGGATGCCCGCGCGCTGGAAATTGAAGAGTCCGAACTTAATCAGGTGCGCAAGGATTTGAATGACCAATTCCGCATCATGGAGGACGGCATATATCAACGCATTGAGCGCCATCTGCTTGGCAAGGTCGCCGAAGGCGGGCCTGCCGGCTTGCGTTCCAGTGACAAGATCACAAAAACCTATCTGAGCGATACACCGCGGGAGAAGTGGTTCGATATCCGGCTGCGTAATGAAGACGCGCACCAGATATTGGAGCAGACTTCCGCGCAGTTGGATTTTCTGCGCAAGGAACTGGACAGCCGGTTCGAGGAGAAACGCGCCAAGTTGACCTCCGGTGATGATCTCGCCCCGGGTGTGTTGAAGATGGTGAAGGTTTATCTCGCGGTGAAGCGGCGTGTGCAGCCTGGTGACAAGATGGCAGGTCGCCATGGTAACAAGGGTGTTATCTCCACCATTGTGCCCGTGGAAGACATGCCGCATATGCAGGATGGGACGCCGGTGGACGTGGTGCTGAATCCGCTCGGTGTGCCATCGCGTATGAATGTGGGACAGGTGCTGGAGACCCACTTGGGCTGGGCGGCGAAGGGCCTGGGTCTGCGCATTGGGGAAATGCTGGATCGCCATGCTTCGGCTGCGGAAATGCGCGCCTTCATGGACAAGATATACAACAGCAACAACACCAGTAAAAAGGAGAAGCTGGATTCTCTCAGCGCTGACGAAGTTACCCGTCTTGCGGTCAATCTGCGTGCTGGTGTGCCAATGGCGACGCCGGTATTCGATGGCGCCAGTGAGGCCGAGATTAGGCAGTTGTTGGATCTCGCCGGCCTGCCGCGCAGCGGTCAGACGGTACTGTTTGACGGGCGCACCGGTGAACGCTTCGACCGGCAGGTCACTGTTGGCTACATGTACATGCTGAAATTGAATCATCTTGTGGACGATAAGATGCACGCCCGGTCCACCGGACCGTACAGTCTGGTTACCCAGCAACCGCTGGGCGGCAAGGCGCAGTTTGGCGGGCAACGTTTCGGCGAAATGGAAGTCTGGGCGCTGGAATCCTATGGTGCCGCTTACACGTTGCAGGAAATGCTTACCGTCAAATCCGATGATGTGAATGGCCGGACGAAAATGTACAAGAACATTGTTGATGGCAACCATCATATGGAAGCTGGCATGCCGGAATCCTTCAATGTGCTGGTGAAGGAAATCCGTTCGCTGGCAATAGATATCGCACTTGAAGAACGTTGATTATTTGTCTGATTCGCGCCGACCTGACGGAAAGCGTGGGAGGAAGTGGCCTTGAAAGACTTGCTTAGACTGCTGAAACATCAGGCACAGACCGAGGAATTTGACGCGATTACGATCGGTCTGGCGTCACCGGAAAAGATCAAGTCCTGGTCATTTGGCGAGGTCAAGAAGCCAGAGACCATAAATTACCGCACCTTTAAACCGGAGCGGGACGGGCTTTTCTGCGCCAAGATTTTCGGGCCGGTGAAGGACTATGAGTGTCTGTGCGGCAAGTACAAGCGCCTCAAGCATCGCGGCGTGGTGTGTGAAAAGTGTGGCGTCGAGGTCACGTTGTCAAAAGTCCGGCGTGAGCGCATGGGTCACATTGATCTGGCCAGCCCGGTTGCCCACATCTGGTATTTGAAGTCGCTGCCGTCGCGCATGGGGCTGTTGCTGGATATGACCCTGCGCGAGATTGAGCGCGTATTGTATTTCGAAGCCTATGTTGTCATTGAGCCGGGCATGACCCAGCTTGAGCGTGGTCAGTTGCTGACGGAAGAAAGTTATCTGGAAGCGATTGAGCAATATGGCGATGAGTTCGAAGCCAAGATGGGCGCTGAAGCCGTACATGATCTGTTGGCCGCCATTGATATTGAGGCTGAGGTCGCCAAGCTGCGCAAGGAAATCCCGGAGACCAATTCGGAAACCAAGTTGCGCAAACTGTCCAAGCGTTTGAAGCTGCTGGAGGCGTTCCTCAAGTCAGGTAACAAGCCGAAGTGGATGGTGATGCAGGTGTTGCCGGTATTGCCCCCGGAGTTGCGCCCGTTGGTGCCGTTGGATGGTGGTCGTTTTGCCACGTCCGATCTCAATGATCTATACCGGCGCGTCATCAATCGCAATAACCGCCTGAAGCGGTTGCTGGATCTGAATGCCCCGGACATTATCGTGCGCAACGAAAAGCGCATGCTGCAGGAAGCCGTAGACGGGTTGCTGGACAATGGTCGTCGCGGTCGCGCCATCACCGGCACCAACAAGCTTCCGCTCAAGTCTCTGGCCGACATGATTAAGGGCAAGCAAGGTCGCTTCCGCCAGAACCTTCTTGGCAAGCGCGTGGATTATTCCGGTCGCTCGGTCATCGTTGTCGGCCCGACACTGAAGCTGCACCAGTGCGGATTGCCGAAAAAGATGGCGTTGGAATTATTCAAACCGTTCATCTTCAGCAAACTGGAGCGGCGCGGGCTGGCGACCACCATCAAGGCCGCCAAGAAGCTCGTGGAGAAGGAAGGGCCTGAGGTTTGGGACGTGCTGGAAGAGGTCATCCGCGAACATCCAGTGATGTTGAATCGCGCCCCGACCCTGCATCGCCTCGGCATTCAGGCTTTTGAGCCGGTGTTGATTGAAGGCAAGGCCATTCAGTTGCACCCGCTGGTGTGTACCGCGTTCAATGCCGACTTTGACGGTGACCAGATGGCCGTGCATGTGCCGTTGTCCGTTGAGGCACAGTTGGAAGTGCGTACGCTGATGATGTCCACCAATAACATTTTGTCGCCGGCCAACGGTGAACCTATCATCGTGCCGACGCAGGACGTTGTACTGGGGTTGTATTATTTGACGCGCGATTCCGCTGCTGCACGCGGATCCGGTATGCGCTTCGCGGATGTAGATGAAGTGCATCGTGCCTATGAAGGTGGCCACGTTGATTTGCACGCCAAGGTATCCGTGCGTATTCGGGAAGTTGCCCTGGGTGAAAACGGTGAGCGTACCGAGAGCATCAAGCGCGCCAATACAACGGTCGGTCGGTCGTTGCTGTCACGCTTGCTGCCGGATGGCATGCCGTTTTCAATGGTTGATCAGGTAATCAACAAGAAAGCGTTGTCCAAACTCATCAATCATTGCTACCGGCGTCTCGGTTTGAAGGCGACGGTAATATTCGCGGATCAACTCATGTACACCGGGTTCCATTATTCAACCCGTTCCGGCGTGTCGTTTGGTATTGACGACATGGTGGTGCCGGAACAGAAGAACGACATCATCGCCAAGGCCGAAGGCCAGGTTAAGCAGTTTGAGCAGCAATACACCTCTGGCCTGATTACCGATGGTGAGCGTTACAACAAAGTCGTGGATATCTGGTCGCACACCAATGATCTGGTGGCCAAAGCCATGATGGATAAACTCGGCACCGATGAAATCACAGATGCCAAGGGCAATCGGGTCCGGCAGCCATCGTTCAATTCCATTTTCATGATGGCGGATTCAGGGGCGCGCGGTTCCGCCGCCCAGATCCGGCAGTTGGCCGGCATGCGTGGCCTGATGGCCAAGCCGGATGGCTCCATCATTGAGACTCCGATCACGGCGAATTTCCGTGAGGGACTGGACGTGTTGCAGTACTTCATCTCCACCCACGGCGCGCGCAAAGGTCTGGCTGACACGGCATTGAAAACCGCCAACTCAGGTTACCTGACGCGCCGGCTGGTGGATGTGGCGCAGGACCTGGTGGTGACGGAACCGGATTGCGGGACCGTAGCCGGCGTCAATATGACCTCGCTGATTGAGGGTGGCGATGTTGTTGAGCCTTTGCGTGAGCGAGTCTTGGGGCGCACCCTGGCCATGGATGCAGTTCGTCCAAACTCTGAGGAAGTTGTCATTGCGGCAGGTACGCTCATGAACGAGCATTGGGTGGAAGTGCTGGATAATCATGGCATTGACGAAGTTTTGGTGCGTTCGGCGATTACCTGCGCAACCCGTTACGGCATCTGCGGCGCATGTTATGGCCGTGACCTCGGTCGTGGCCACCCGGTTAACATTGGCGAGGCCGTCGGCGTAGTCGCGGCGCAATCTATTGGCGAGCCGGGAACCCAGCTCACCATGCGCACCTTCCATATCGGCGGCGCTGCCTCCCGGGCCGCGGCGGCCAGCAGTATTGAAGTCAAATACGGTGGCACGATCCGGCTTCACAACATCAAGCTGCTGGAGCATGAAGCCGGCAAGAAGGTGGTTATTTCCCGATCCGGTGAACTGGTGGTTCAAGATGAAGTGGGCCGTGAGCGCGAACGCTACAAGGTTCCCTACGGCGCTGTAATCACGGCTTCTGATGGTGCGGTAGTCAAGGCGGGGACCCGGGTGGCAACATGGGATCCCCATACCCATCCGGTTATCACGGAAGTTGCCGGTCGTGTGCAGTTCTCCGATATTACCGAAGGCGTGACCGTCACCCGAAATGTGGACGAGATTACCGGCCTGACCAATATCGTAGTCATGGACGCCAAGATGCGCAGCGGCGCGGCCAAAGACATGCGCCCGACCGTAAAGCTGGTGGATGAAAAGGGCCGTGATCTGAAGATCCCCGGCACCGATATCCCGGCACATTATCCGCTGCCGCCACGGGCTGTTATCACCGTATTGGACGGCGATCAGGTCAAGGTAGGCGGGGTTATTGCGCGTCTGCCGCAGGAATCCCTTAAGACCAGGGACATCACCGGCGGTCTGCCGCGTGTGGCGGACCTGTTCGAGGCCCGCAAGCCGAAAGAACCCGCAGTGTTGGCCGAGGTTTCCGGTACCGTCAGTTTTGGCAAGGATACCAAGGGCAAACAGCGTTTGATCATCACTGGCGCGGACGGCGAGCAGCATGAGGAGTTGATTCCGAAATGGCGCCACATCACCGTGTTTGAGGGTGAACACGTAGAAAAAGGCGAAGCTGTGGTGGACGGCCCACCGGCGCCCCACGACATCCTTCGGTTGATGGGTGTACATGCCCTGGCCAGCTACATTGTCAATGAAATCCAGGAGGTTTACCGGCTCCAGGGCGTCAAGATCAATGACAAGCACATCGAAGTTATCGTGCGCCAGATGTTGCGCAAAGTAGAGGTTGTGGCTCCCGGGGACACTGATTTCCTCAAGGGTGAACAGGTCGAACGCGCCCGTGTGCTGGACGAAAATGACCGTATGAAGGAACAGGGAAAACTCCCGGCGGTATTTGACCCGGTGTTGCTGGGGATTACCAAGGCGTCCCTATCCACGGAATCGTTTATTTCCGCGGCGTCGTTCCAGGAAACCACGCGCGTACTTACCGAGGCCAGTGTCAGCGGCAAGCGTGACGACCTGCGCGGGCTGAAGGAAAATGTCATTGTGGGCCGGTTGATTCCCGCCGGAACGGGGTTGGCATATCACAGCGAACGGCGCCGGAAAGCGGCGCTGGAACTGGCCCCGGTCGCGGTTGCGGAGGAGTTATCCGTATTCCCCGGCTTGGCTGCCAGCGAAGCGGTACAGGGGGAAACCGGGACCGGCTGAAACACTGGCTTGACATAGATCGGTCCGGAACAATAAAATTCCGCTTCTTTGTTGGCAGGTTGGGTGTTGCCCAGCCTGCCATCTGTATTTTTGGCCCCTGCAAACCGCGCCGGATGCTGGTGTTCTCCGTGCCGGATGGCCTCCGAAACCACCACCCATAACTATCGCCCACGCGGTCGATTTTCTGGCCCGGGTATTGGCGCTCGCAGGGCCATGTTGGTGACTGGGCAGTAGCACAACATAACGGACGCAACGAGAATGGCGACAGTAAATCAATTGGTACGAAAGCCGCGGCGCCAGCAACGCAACAAGAGCGCCGTGCCTGCGCTACAGGCCTGCCCACAGAAGCGTGGTGTGTGTACCCGCGTCTATACCACGACCCCCAAGAAGCCCAATTCAGCGCTGCGTAAGGTAGCTCGTGTGCGCCTGACTAACGGCCAGGAAGTGACGACCTACATTGGTGGCGAAGGGCACAATCTTCAAGAGCACTCTGTCATTCTCATCCGTGGTGGCCGCGTCAAGGATTTGCCCGGCGTTCGCTATCACACCGTGCGCGGCACACTAGACACCCAGGGCGTCGGCGATCGCCGCCAGGGCCGTTCCAAGTACGGCGCAAAGCGCCCGAAATCCTGATTAGTCAAACCACGGGAAACCCGCAGTCATGTCCAGGCGAAGAGGTGCAGAAAAGCGGGAGATCCTCCCGGATCCCAAGTACGGCAATCATGTGGTTGCCCGCTTCATCAATATGGTCATGCGCCGTGGCAAAAAGTCCATCGCGGAAAAGATCGTCTATGGCGCGTTGGGTGAGATCGAAACCAAGCGCAAGAGCGACCCGATTGAAATATTCACCAAGGCCCTGGACAACGTGCGGCCGCTGGTGGAAGTCAAATCGCGTCGCGTTGGTGGCGCTACCTATCAGATTCCGGTGGAAGTCCGTTCCGAGCGCAGCGTGGCCCTGGCTATGCGCTGGATGGTGGAAGCCGCCAAGGGTCGTGGCGAAAAAGACATGGGCCAGCGTCTCGCCGGAGAGTTGATGGATGCCTCCGAGAACCGCGGTTCAGCCATGAAGAAGCGCGAAGACATGCACAAGATGGCCGAGGCGAATAAGGCCTTCTCACACTATCGCTGGTGATGGTCAGGAACGGATTGAAAAAGTCGTGGCGCGCGCAACCCCCATCGAGAGGTATCGGAATATCGGCATCATGGCCCACATTGATGCCGGTAAAACCACGACTACTGAACGCATTCTTTATTACACCGGTGTTTCCCACAAACTAGGGGAAGTGCATGACGGTAATGCCGTCATGGACTGGATGGAACAGGAGCAGGAGCGCGGTATTACCATAACCGCCGCCGCCACCACCTGCTTCTGGAAGGGAATGGCCGCGCAGTTCCCGGAGCATCGTATCAACATCATTGATACCCCGGGCCATGTGGATTTCACCATTGAGGTTGAGCGCTCACTCCGTGTACTGGACGCCGCCTGCGCGGTGTTCTGCGCCGTCGGTGGTGTTGAACCCCAATCCGAAACCGTCTGGCGTCAGGCCAATAAATACAATGTGCCGCGCTTGGCATTCGTCAACAAGATGGATCGCGCCGGCGCCGACTTTTATCGCGTGATAAAGCAGATTAAGGAACGCTTGGGCAGCTTGGCGGTTCCGATCCAGTTGCCCATCGGAGCGGAAGAGAAATTCGAAGGCGTGGTTGATCTGGTGAAGATGAAGGCCGTTTACTGGGACGAAGCCAACACCGGTATGACCTTTGTGGAAAAGGATATTCCCGAGTCCATGCAGGCGCTGTGTGATGAGTGGCGCGGGAAGATGGTTGAGGCCGCGGCCGAGGCCAACGAGGAACTGATGGGTGTCTATCTGGATACCGGCGATTTGAGTTTGGAGCAGATCAAACAGGGACTGCGCCAGCGCACCGTACGCGGTGAAATGGTTCCGGCGCTGTGCGGCTCAGCGTTCAAGAACAAGGGTGTTCAATCCATGCTGGATGCTGTTGTGGATTATCTCCCGTCACCCGCGGACAAGCCTCCGATTACCGGTGAATTGGATGACAAAGACGCTACCCTAGGTGAGCGCCGGGCAGCGGATGATGAGCCGTTTTCCGCCCTGGCATTCAAGATTGCCACCGACCCGTTTGTCGGCACACTGACTTTCTTCCGTGTCTATTCAGGTGTCCTGAATTCAGGCGACAGCATTTATAACCCCATCAGGACCAGGAAGGAACGCATCGGTCGCCTGCTGCAGATGCATGCCAACAGCCGGGAGGAAATCAAGGAAGTGCGCGCGGGGGACATTGGCGCCGCGGTGGGTCTGAAAGACGTCAGCACCGGCGACACACTGTGTGATCTGGACGATATCATCACCCTGGAGCGCATGGTGTTCCCGGTGCCGGTAATTTCGGTTGCCGTGGAGCCCAAGACCAAGAGCGATCAGGAAAAAATGGGTGTCGCGCTGAATAAGCTGGCGCAAGAAGATCCCTCCTTCCGGGTGCATACGGATCAGGAGTCCGGGCAGACAATTATTTCCGGCATGGGTGAATTGCACCTGGAAATCATCGTTGACCGCATGAAGCGCGAATTCAAGGTTGAGGCCAGTGTCGGCAAGCCCCAGGTGGCCTACCGGGAAACAATCCGGCGCGTGGTGGACAAGGTGGAAGGCAAGTTTGTACGCCAGAGTGGCGGTCGCGGCCAATATGGGCATGTTGTGCTGCGTCTGGAGCCAAAAGAGGCCGGCACCGGTTATGAATTCGTCAATGAAATCGTCGGCGGCGTGGTACCGAAAGAATATGTGCCGGCCGTGGACAAAGGCATCCGCGAACAGTTGGAGAACGGCATTATCGCCGGATATCCGGTTGTGGATGTAAAGGTGGCGTTAATTGACGGTTCCTATCATGAAGTTGACTCAAACGAAATGGCGTTTAAAATTGCCGGCTCGATTGGGTTCAAGGAAGGCGCGGCGCGGGGAAGCCCCGTACTGCTGGAACCCATCATGAAGGTCGAGGTCGTGACCCCGGAGGATTATTTGGGGCCCGTGACTGGCGATCTGAACCGCCGCCGCGGGATATTGCAAGGCACCGAGACCGCCCCAGCCGGTCGTGTTATCCGGGTGGAAGTCCCGTTATCCGAAATGTTCGGATATGCCACGGATTTGCGATCCGCTACACAGGGACGCGCCACGTATTCCATGGAATTTGGCAAGTACAGTCAGGTTCCGCCAAACATCGCCGAAGCTATCATCAGCAAGAATAAATAATTTGAAGGGGTAAACGACCATGTCCAAGGAGAAATTTCAGCGTAACAAGCCGCATGTCAATGTTGGGACGATTGGTCACGTGGACCATGGGAAGACGACGTTGACGGCGGCGAT
>JAYUHG010000049.1:0-5681 GCA_043767195.1 Gammaproteobacteria bacterium
GCCGAGCCGACAAAGCCGGTGGCGCCCGTGACCAGCGCTTTCATGCGGGCTGTTTCCGGCGCAGCATAAGAAATTCCCGCAGCACCCAGAGCGCATACAACGGCGCGCCCACGGCAGCCAGCAGCAGAAAATAACGCAGATCCGCGGTCAGCGTCACCAACGGCAGGAGGTACAACACGTCTTCAGCCTCCACGGCGCCCAGATGGGGTTGCCGTGCGCCGGACTTGCCGACTATCAGTTCAATCTCATGACGCATATGAAAGATGGCGGCCACCGCAATGCCCGATAGCAAACCCAACAATAGTGCCCAGCTACCGAATTTGCCGTAACTCAAACCGATACCGATACCCACGAATAGCATGAAATTCACCAGGGCGTCCGCCACCAGATCATAAATGTGACCAAAGCGGCTGGTCTTGCCGGTGATGCGCGCCAGTTCACCATCGGTATGGTCAAGAAAATTGGAAGTGGCAAAGCACAGGGCGCCGATATTGCTCAACAGGTAGTCACCGGTGGAGAGCCCGATGCAGGCAAAGATGCCGAACAGCATGCGCAACGAGGTCAAGTGATTGGGCGTGACCCAGGAGTCGCGCAGCGGCGCGACCAGCCGTGCGGCCAGTCGCGCGTCCCACGGTTTGTCTTCGGTCCCCGTGTTCAAACGCGAAAGACGTATTGTTTGCCGGCCTCGCGCTCGCAGTCGGGCGGATAGCTGCGGCGCTTGTCGTTGTAGTAAGCACGACGATGGTCGCCTTCGGAGCGACGGTTATAGGTGACATACAGCACCCGGTGCGGATCGGATGTCAGATTCGGGCCGGAGCGGTGGGGTATGAAGGAATCGAAAAACACGATGTCGCCGGGCTGGGTAGGCAGGGTCTGGTAGGGCAGGGCGTCCTCTTCCAGCGGCTTCCATTTTTCGCCGATCAATAGTTTCTTGTGTTCATACGCCGCCATTTCCAGGCAGCCGTTCTCCAGCGTACAAGGATCAATAGTCACTAATGCGGTGATGTGCTCCTGCGCGTAGGTATCCCAACCGGCCTGCACATCCTGATGGGCCTTGAAGCCGTCTGCGCCGGGGAGTTTGAAATTGATTTTGTCTTTGAACAGCGCGGCGGGTTCATGCAACAGATCCGACACCGCCTGATACATCTTGCCGGCCATGAACAATTGGCTGAATCCCGGATGATAGGGTTCAAAATCTTCCATGCGACTGAGGATGCGCGCGCCGGATTCAAGCCGGCTTTCCTCGAAGTACTTCATCCACTTGCCCGGAGTTTCCGGCCAGGCGGTGATCGTGTCGGTCCATGTGGTGATGTCGCGCATTTCAGCGGCGTCATACAGGCCGGGGACCATCAGATATCCTTGTTTGGAAAATTCCCGTACCTGGGATGCATTCAACATAGTGGGTCTCGTGATAAGAGATTGCAATGATTCTGGTAATTTTACCTTGCCTGAATCAGTACGTCATGGCCTGGATGCAAATCATGCAGTTGCTTTCCAACCCGATGCATGGTTTGGGTGGCGGCGCGGAAGGCGCCATGGAGTTGTAACAGCGCCGGCAAGCGTGTCGGCGCCCGCACCAAGTCCAGCAATACGCCCGCCAGGTTCGCGCGGCCATACATGTCAGTGCGTTTGAGTAAAAAACCGGGTAATTCCATGTGCAGCGGATCCACCACGACACGCATGACCAGTGCCGGCAGTCTGTTTTGTGCGGCAATTTGCAGTACGGCGGCGCTTTCCATGTCCACGCCGGCCGCATTGCGCTCCGCGCCCAATGCTGCTTTTGCCACCGCTGTGGACACGACTTGATCCGCATTGGTCATATTGCCGGGTGCGATATGCATTCCGATCGCAGTCAGGCGTTGCTGCACATGAATACGCCAGCCGGGATGGGTATAAAGCGATCCGCTGGATGTTTCCACCTGTTCCGGGATCAGGATTGCCCCGGATGCAAGTCCGTGGACCAACCCTCCGGCGGTGCCGAAACTCATCAGGCCGGCCACGCCCTCAGCAGCCAACTGCTGCGCCGCGCGCATCGCGCGCTCCGGACCGATGCCACACAGATGCAGTATCAGTCCCGAACCAATCTGAATCGAGTTTCCGGGGCGCGGGAGCAATGCCGTCAGACAGGCGGCCTCGGGTTGCATGGCGACGACAATGCCAATGGACGACATTGGCGTACCGATCAGGGTTCCGTGGCCAGGGAAGTGTGACCACTGCGCTGCTTTTCCGGCAGACTCCAGGTAGCCAGCGCAAACGCGGCTCGCAGCAAGGTGTCGTTGCCGGTGAGCGCGTTGCTCACCAGTACCGTGCCACGGACGCTGCGACGGGAGATTTTGACTTGTGTACCGGCGCTGAAATCCCGGTGGGCATTAATGCGCCGCAGGGTCAGCACTGCCATGCCCAACGCCCATAGACAAAAACGCCGAATGCCCCGTTCCCGCGCCGGTATTAATAATGTGTAGCGCAGGGCATTGGCCAGATGGGAGTGTGCCACGCCCAGCAGCAGTCCGAGGCCATCGGTGAAGCCAGGTTGTGTATGTCCCGGCGCCAGGTTATGCAGATCGAAACCAAAGCGGGTGAATACATCCTGGGGCAGCCAGCACATGCCGCGCCCCAGGTCATCCCAAATATCTTTCAGGATGTTGGTCATTTGCAGGGCCTGTCCAAAGGACACGGCCAGGGGCATCATCTGTTCACGCCGTGCATCAATTTCCGGATCGTGGGCGCAGAACAACTCCGTCAGCATTTCGCCCACCACCCCGGCTACGTGATAGCAATAGCTGTCCATTTCCGGCAAGTCCTTCAGGCCATAGCGCACATTAGCCTCCTGAAAGCGGGCCATGCCGTCGGCCATGATGCGCACACAGCGTGCCAGCGCCGCCCGTTGGCGGGGCGTGAAACTGTGGGTGATCCGGATCACCGCCGGGGTCTGCGCAATCAATTCCTTTTCCGCCGCGGTCGCGGATGACGAAAGACGCGGGTGCAAGGCCGCGGAAAACTCCGCGGCGTCGCGCCGTCCGCCGACCACTGCAATGAACTCATCGGCAAACCGGCGTTTGTCGGCAAACGGCAGATGTTTATCGTCTTCAATGGTGTCGGCGATACGGCACAACAAGTAGGCATTACTCACCACCTGGCGTAGGGGGTCCGGCAATTGCGGGATGGTCAGCGCGAAGGTGCGGGATACTTCCTGCAGACTCTTGTGCTGAAATGCCCAGTCGCTGGCATCGGGCGGCGCGGTTGTGGCGTTTGCCATGGCGTCCATTTTAGGGGATCCCAGGGTCAGGCGGTCAGCCAGCGTTTGGTCTCAATGCGGTGCAGAGCCAATAACCCCGGCGGATCCAGCAGGAAATCCCGGATGCGCAGTGCCAGGGACAAGGCCAATGCCTGTTCGGATGACAATCCCACCAGACTGCCAATGAGGATAAAGGCGCCTTCCTGCACACCATAGGCATTGGGTACGACAAAGGCGATGTCGCTCAAGGTAAAGGTCAGGCTCTTGAGTAACACTGCTTCCAATATGCCGATGGGGTAGCCCAGCAGCACACAACCCAACCACACCTCGCCGGTTTGCACCACCAGCGCCAGGACGCGCAGAGCCACGGCCTGCAAGAGTGGGCGCCGGCGCTGATAGATATTCATGACTTCGGCGTCGGTTTCCTGGGCACTGAGACTGACGCCATTCAGGGACTCAATGCGCAGCAGCTTTTCACCAAAGCGCGCCAGGAATCCCAACATGCCCGCCCGCTGCACCAGAAACAAACCCACCACGCACAGGGTCAGGACGCCAAAACCGCTCAACGCGATCAATGCCAGACGATCATCCAGGGACAGGTACAACAGGCAGCCGACGCCGGTCAAACCCCAGATGATCACGGCAACCACCTGAATAGTTTTGTCCACAATGACGGAGGCGGTAGCCACCGTGGCCGGATGGCCCCAGAGAAACGCCAGTCGCGCTTTGGCCACCTCGCCGCCGATGGATGCTACCGGCAGCAAATTGTTTACCGCCCGCGCCATCCAGATCCCGGCGACGCCCTGCAATGGAGTCGGGCGATGTTGCTCTGGGAAAAGGCGTCGCCAGCCGGCACCGGCGAAGAGGAAATTGGGAACCCAGATCAATGGCAACAGCAATAACTGCCAGCCGGAGGTGGACAGCAGGGTCCACACATCCAACATGCCTTGCCACAGTAGCAGTCCAATCAGGAGTGCCAGGCCGGCGGCTAAACCGAGGTATGTAATCAGGCGCGTCATCAGTGTATTTGCGCCGCGGAGGCCGGCGCGGGCGCATGATACAGGGATTCCCTGTTAGCTGCCGTGGCGCAAGTGTGCCAATTTCGCTATAAAGTCATACCTTATATGTCACCTCCCGCGCAAACCCCCGACGGCGATCCCTGGTTGCTGACGCCTGGCCCGCTCACCACCTCCAGCACGGTGAAGCGCGCCATGTTGCATGACCTGGGTTCCCGGGACCTGGAATTCATCAGGCTTACCCAACGGGTACGTTCCAGACTGCTCCTGATCGCCCACGGTAACGAAGCGCACACCTGTGTCCCGGTGCAGGGCAGCGGCACCTTTGCCGTGGAGGCCATGTTGGGAACGCTGCTGCCGCGCAATGGGCATTTGCTGAATCTCGTCAATGGCGCATATGGCCGGCGTGTGGGCGATATTTGCAAATCCATGGGGCGGCAATGCACTGCGCTCACGGCGGCGGAGGACCAACCCATGGATGTCGCGCTGGTGGACCGCGCATTGGCCGAGGATTCCAGCATCACCCACGTGCATCTGGTGTACTGCGAAACCACGACCGGTATTCTGAATCCCTTGCCTGAGATTGTCGCAGTCGTCATGCGCCATGGGTGTGCCTTGCTGGTGGATGCCATGAGCGCCTTCGGGGCCCTGCCCGTGGACATGACCATACCCGGCATTCAGGCAGTGGCTGCTTCCGCGAACAAGTGTCTGGAAGGTGTCCCGGGGCTTGGGTTTTGCCTGGTCAAGACCGAGGCGCTCCGCGCTGCCGCGGGCAATGCCCACTCATTCAGTCTTGATTTGCACGATCAGTGGCAGGCCCTGGAGCGCAATGGCCAATGGCGCTTCACGCCACCGGTGCAGTGCCTGCTGGCGCTGGATCAGGCCCTCAATGAACTGGAGCAGGAGGGTGGCCCGGAAGCGCGATTGCAACGCTACGGGCGCAACCGCGACGTACTTGTGCAGGGCATGGGCGCGTTGGGGTTCGTCCCGTTCCTGAATGCCACCGTACAAGCGCCGATTATTGTTACATTCCTTACGCCCACGGATCCGGCGTTTCATTTCGAGACCTTCTACGCCGGACTAAACCGCCGCGGCTATGTGATCTATCCCGGCAAGCTTACCGGTCGGGATACCTTCCGCATCGGCTGCATTGGACAGATTGATGAGACGGTCATGCATGGATTGCTGGCAGCGGTCCGGGAAACGTTGGGAATTGAAAAGTAAAAAGCTATAACCCGGCTCGCCAAGCCTTCAAGGTTTCATCCAGACTCTTACGCGCCTTATCCACCAACTCATCCACCTGCGCCCGTGTAATCACCAATGGCGGGGAGATAATCATGGTATCGCCCACGGCGCGCATGATGAGTCCGTTGCGGACACAATTGTCACGGCACACGGTTCCGACTTTGCCGCGCTCCTCGAACGGCGTG
>JAYUHG010000050.1:0-5674 GCA_043767195.1 Gammaproteobacteria bacterium
ATCCACAACAATAATGTATGGCGCATGGGATTAAGCATTTGCCCAGTTCAAGGTCTGGCCCGCTGCCATTTCCTGCCCGGCGATAGTGCCGGCGGGAAGCTCCAGAACCATACGGGCGCCGGCGCAGGTGGCCATGCGCCAGGGTTTCAGGCTCTGGACCAGTTTCATGATTTGTCCGCCGGCGCTAAGAAATACCAGGTCCAAAGGATAGGTCATGCCGATGGCGTGGACCGCGGCGCAGGGATCAATCAACATCCCTTGCCCCGGCTGCAACGGTGACCGCCCGAGCAGACCGCGCATACGCTCCAGCATGTTTTCCGTACGCATCACATTGGGCACCACACAGCGTCCATCCTCCGCGCGCTGGAGTGAACCGGCCATCACACCAGACCTTCACCTATGAATTTCATCACCAGGGGGAAGCAGATAATCATGAAGGTCACGGGGAAGATAAAGATGACCAGCGGCCCAACCAGTTTCACCGGCGCTTCCATGGCCATTTTTTCCGCGCGCTGGAAACGCTCGCCACGGCGCTGTTCGGCCTGTACGCGCAGCACATTGGCCAGACTTGCGCCCATCTTCTCGGCTTGAATGATGGCGCTGACGAAGCTGGTGATCTCACTAATATCGAGACGCTCCGACATGCGCCGCAGTGAATCGGCTCTGGCCAGACCGGAACGCATATCACGCAAGACAATGGCGAATTCATTCCGCAGGGCGCCGGGGGGCGCCTTTTCCATGGCCTGGGTCAAAGCGCCCTGGAAGTTGAGGCCGGCCTCCACGCACATGGTGATGAAATCCAGATATACGGGCAAGGTGCGAATCACATCGCTTTCACGCCGCTTGCGCGTATCACTGAGCCAGATGTCCGGCAGCAGAAAACCCACCAAGGGCGAAAACACCAGCCAGATCGGTTCCCATATCTCCATGCCCAACATGCACAGCCAGACAACAAGTGGCAGAAGGACGGCCACCAGTATGCGTAAGGCAATGAACTGCTCGGCGGTGAGCAGATAACTGACACCGGTGCGCTGTAGCCTTTGCTCTGTGCTCTCCATAATCTCAAAGGGCAGAAACACACAGAAAAAATTGGCGATTATCTGAATCGCCGGCCACACCATGCGCAGCTTCCAGGACAGCGGATCCATATAGGCCCGGTCCTCTTCTCCGATCATGATATACATATTTTGCAGAAACAGAATGGTCAGCATGGCAGCCAAGCCCGTGCTTAAGAAGGCCAACGGGAAGGATATGGTTGAGAAAAATTCGGCCATGGGATCAGACGTCAATGGTAGTGATCTTCTTGATCACGAAATAACCCATGGAGAGCATGATCGCGATTATCACCATCAGCGCCCAACCGATGGTCGTGGTCCAGAGTTTGCTCATGGCCACCGGCTCCATGAAGTAGAGCAGGATGCCGAGTAAAATCGGCAACGCGGTCATGACAATGCCTTGCATCTTGCCCTGGGCGGTGAGACTGTCAATTTTGCCTTCCATGGCGGCCTTGCGGCGCAGGGTGTCACCCAGTATTTCCATGGTCTCCGCCAGATTGCCACCCACTTCGCGATTGATACGCAGCGCCGTCACCAACATGCGAAAATCCGGCATCGGATTGCGCTCTTCCATAGTGCGCATGGACTGCTCAAAATCCACGCCCAGGCGTTGCTCCTTCAGATACAGCTCAAACTCCTGGGAAATGGGCGGCGGCGTCTCCTTGACCAGACCTTCCAATGCAATACTGAGGCTGGCGCCGGCGCGCATGGCCCCAGAGACCATGATCAGCGCATCGGGCAACTGTGATTCGAAGCGTTTCATGCGTTTCTTGCGCATGGAGCGATAGATGGAGGCCGGCAGCAAAATGATAATAGCCAGCACCGCCAGGGTTGCGCCCACATCTCGAAAAATGATCCAGGCGATGATGGGTAGCACGACGATAGCGATTACGTTGTACTTGAACAATTTATGGGGATCCAGGAACAGAAACATGTCGGACATGTTGCTGCTGGCGGTACTGGTGAAGGTTTCCTTATAGCCCTCGAGAAAGGTCACGCCTTTCTCCATAACCACCATCCAAAACATTGTCGCGCAGGCAAAAAAGGCAACTACTGCCAGGACGAACAGCACATTGGCGCCGAGACCCAGCAGCATTTCCATCATTGCTTGAAGATCGACATGTCCACATTCAGGCCACGCTGACGCAGGTCCTCATAGAACTCAGGCACCGCGCCTGTGGCCATGAAGCGACCGGTAACCTTGCCGTCGGCATCGAATCCTTCCTGCTGGTACTTGAAGATATCCTGCAACTGGACGATGCCCGATTCCACGCCGGTGATCTCGGTAATGTAAATGATGCGCCGGCTGCCATCGGTGAAGCGTGTCTGTTGCACAATGATGTGAATGGCGGAAGCCACCTGTTCCCGGATGGCCATCAACGGCAGGTCCATGCCGGACATCATGACCATGACCTCCAGGCGCGCAATCAAATCCCGGGGCGTGTTGGCATGGGCCGTGGTCAGCGAGCCGTCATGGCCGGTGTTCATGGCCTGCAACATGTCCAGGGTTTCGCCGCCGCGGCATTCGCCGACAACGATGCGGTCCGGACGCATACGCAAACAGTTTTTCACCAGATCACGGATTGACACGGCGCCCTTGCCTTCCAGATTCGCCGGACGCGCTTCGAGACTGACCAGATGGGGCTGCGCCAGTTTCAATTCCGCCGCATCCTCTACGGTAACGATGCGTTCGTTAGAGGGAATGAAATTGGAAAGCACATTCAATGTCGTGGTCTTGCCGCTGCCGGTGCCGCCGGAAATGATGATATTGCGCTTGTGTTTCACCGCCATCTGTAGAAATTGCACCATGACTTGATTGATGGCCCCGAATTTGATCAGGTCCTCCGCCTGCAATTTGCTCTTGGCAAATTTGCGGATGGTCAGACATGGCCCACGCAGCGCCAAAGGCGGAATAATGGCATTGACGCGGGAACCGTCTTTCAGGCGCGCGTCCACCATGGGTGAACTTTCATCAATGCGCCGGCCGAGCGGCGAAACAATGCGCTCAATGGCAGTCATTACGGCATTGTCGCTGGAGAAGGTGACGTCGGACTTGGTCAGCTTGCCGGCCTTTTCCACATAGATGTCGTCAAACTTGTTGACCATGATTTCGGTAATGGAGGCGTCGGCCAGCAGACTCTCCAACGGGCCGAGGCCGACGGCTTCATTCAGAACCTCCGTCGCCAGCGCCTCCCGATCCAAGCCGGGCGGCAATTTGTCGCCCATGGTCTTGATAATCTCGCGCACCATCTGCGACACTTGTGTGCGCAACTCACCTTCGTCCATGGCGCCGATATCCGTGCGCCGCAGGTCCATCATCTTCAGCAGCTCATCATGCACCCGGTTACGCCACTTGTACTTCTCGTTGTGCATCAGCCCGACGATGGTCTTGCTCAACTCATCGGATTGCTCGATGGCCACATGCCGGGCCACGCCCATAGTGGTCTTTAGACTGGCATCTTCCTCATCATCATCGTCGTCAGATTTCTTGTAGGCGGCAGCACCGGTCTTGGCCGCCGCTTCCTGAATCACCCCGGCGCTGATGGAGTAGCCGGCGATGTTAATCACATCGGAGGATTTCAGCGGTCCGTAATTTTCCACTTCCACGCCATTTACTTCTATGCGCGCCTGGCCGGTCTTGTCTTCGACGAACAATCCTTCCGGTGTGCGCCGGATCTCGGCATGATGCCCGGCCACGCGCCAGCCCTTCAACTGGATGAAATTGTCGCGCGCCTTGCCGATGCTGCACTCGGCCACGGGACAGCGGAAGGTCTTGACCCGGTTGCCGTCGCTGTCATTTACAATCACATCGAACATTTTTCAGACCTCAATCCACAATATTCAGGGATTCTTCATCAATGATTTCGAGAGTCTTCTCAAGTCCGGCTTTGCGCTGTTCCAGCTTGGCCTGATTAATTTCGGATTTGGCATCGAACACGGTAGGCGTGACGAAGATGACCAATTCACTCTTCTGGTCGCGGAAGCTCTTGGATTTGAACAATTCACCGAGGATGGGAATATCACCCAGGAACGCAAGCTGGGTCTTATCCTTGGAGACCTGCTGATTGATGAGACCGGAAATCACCAGGGTCTCGCCGGACTTCATGCTGACATCGGTGCTGGTGCGGCGCGTCAGGAATCCGGGCACACCCGCCACCGCCACGGAATTATCAATGGCGCTGACTTCCGTGGACACATTGGCGCGGATATTGTTGTTGGCGTCCACCTCGGGCTTGAGCGTCAACTGAATGCCGAATTCCTTGAACTCCACATTGGAGGCGCCCAGGCTGTTGGTTACCGTGTACGGCACTTCACCACCGGCCAGGAATGTGGCCTCGCCGCCGCTGCGCGTGGCCAGTTGCGGCTCCGCCAGAATAACGCCATTGCCGGAATTCACCGCCAGATTGATACGCGAAGAGATTTCCGCGGCAATACCGAAATAACCCAGCGGGCTGATGGCGGAACCCGGTACCAGGTCGCCGAAGGATGGCGTCGCCGGGGTGACGCGGAAGTTGTCGTTGCCAACCGCGTCCCAGGCAAATGCCGCATTGGGTCCGTTCACCACCTGGTTCCACTGGATGCCCAGGTTTTCAAGAAAATTGCGATTAAACTCGGTGATCTTGACATTCATGAACACCATCTTGTTAATCGGCAGATCCAGCACATCCTTGCTGGTCAAATCCATCACGCCCTTGAACGCTTCCATGACGGTTTTGATCGCGTCCTCGGTGTTGGTTGGCACGGCGCCGCTCAGAACCACACGGTCGCCGACGACCCGCACTTGCAGGCCAACCACATGGGCAAGCAACTCACGGATCTCCGCCGCCTGCTGTTCCAGGGTGGCGTAACCGGCCTTGATACGGACGGTGATGTCCCGCTCCACACCGCTGTTCAGCCAGATGTGGACATTACTGTCGCCTTCCCCTTCGGCGATGATCAGCAACTGTCCATTGTTGAGCAGCGATGTACTCAGCAGTTTGGAATTACCCACCGCGATACGCTTGATGTCGGCGACCTTGAGGATTTTGATCTCCCCGACATACAGCTCCACAATCTCGTCGTCCGCGGCCCAGCACAGTCCCGCCCCGAACATGCAAACCACCATCACTAATTGCCTAAGCATTGTCATACCCCACTTCATCGTTCCATCATGGGTTGTTGTGTTTCACTGTCGCTGACCGGCGTATTGCGCCCGGCCCGCGAAATTAATCCGCGCGCTTCAACTTGCCGCGCTTGGCGACGCCATCTTTCCCCGCGCCACCGACAATCATTTCCACCTCGGAATCCGCCAATTCCCGTTGCTGCATCGGCGGCTGCTGCGCTTTATCCCCGGCGCTTGCGCTGGCCGGCGCTGAATCATCCAGCTCAATCACCATGCCGGCGCCCTGACTCTCATCAGCGGGAGTTACCTGCCCGGTTTCTTCCGCCAGCGCTGTTTCGGTAACTTCGTCAGCAAAACAGCCTGGCGCTATGGCCCAGCAAAGTGCCGCAATGGCTAGCGCGCGAATTTGTCTCCAGTTCCGCATTTACTCCGGTACCGGGACACGCTGTGACTTGGCGATACCGTCCTTGCTGGAGCCGCCGATAACAAAGTCGTAACTATTGCCACCGTCGGCGGA
>JAYUHG010000051.1:0-5665 GCA_043767195.1 Gammaproteobacteria bacterium
GGCGGTGGTGGCTCGAATTCCGGCGGTGGCGGCGGTGGCTCGGCCTCATCCTCTTCCAATTCTTCTTCGAGGACATCCGCGGTGAGTGGCGGCGGAATAACCTCAACGTTGGCGCGGCTCAGGCCATAGGCCAAACCATAAATAATTCCGACGTGCATTAAGAGAACGACGGCCATGGAGGCAATGCGTCCGGTGGGATCTTCTCTTTTTAGCGGCATAGGAGTCAGTTGACTGCGCCGGGAGCTGTGAATGCCACCGATATCACTGGGTTGGCCGACGACCGATTCGCGCCTTGCTGGGCGCGCTGCTTAATCGCCGGAATGAGAGAACTGATTACACTGTGTCTCGTGGGTCGCGTGTTCTGCGTACACCCATTGTTTGCAGTCACTGAAGAACACCCCCCATTCAATTTAATCACTCACCAGTGTGATAGTCACGACACCCTAACAAATTGAGAAACATCTGATATTTATCTGATATTTACCGATAACAGCCGCGCGGAGCGGCGTATACTAACTTGACGCCTGCAAAGTGTGCAAATAGGAATTTTACCCATAAATTTACGTATCACTGACCAAGAGAACCGCTATCTCCGGAAGCTGCGGCACGACATGCCGGACCCGACAATAATTGGTGGTTTTTCGCGGGGAAACACCATTCAAAGTATGTCCTTGAGCCGATAGTAGCTCATACCCAGGGCCAGCGCCGGGCTGGCAAACCACTTCCCTCCCGGTAAATACCAATGCCGCACCCGTCCCAGAATGTCGAACTGCTCGGAGGAGCCGCTGATGGCCTCCGCCAGAAGGCGGCCAAACACATGGGTCGCCACCAGGCCGTGACCCGAGTATCCCTGGGCATACAACAGCCCGCCCGGTAGCCGCCCCAGTTGGGGGATACGCTTCAGGCTTACAGCAACGGTGCCACCCCACTCATAATCTATGCGAACCCCATGTAGCCTGGGAAACACCTTTAATAACCGAGGCAACAGTGCCGCCTTGATGCTGGGTGGGACACACCCGGTGTGATTGCAACGACCGCCAAACAACAGCCGCCGATCCGACGACAAGCGGTAGTAATCCAGCAACACATTGCTGTCACAGACTGCGCTGCCTCGTGGGAACAACTCCCGGGCTAATCCTTCAGACAGGGGTTCCGTGGCGATTAGGTAACTGCCCGCCGGCAAGATGTAGGCGCCTAATTCCGGGACCAGCCCCTCCAGATAGGCATTGCCGGCGACCACTACCTGATCCGCACTGACGCTGCCTTGGGCCGAATGCACTTTGGGCCGGGGGCCGCGCTCAATTTTTAACACCGCGGACTGCTCAAATATCTGAACCCCTATGCCCGCAGCACCTGCCGCCTCCCCCAGACACAAATTCAACGGATGCAGGTGTCCAGAGCCGTAATCCAACACCCCGCCCACATAGGCGTCGGTACCAACCACGGTCCTTACCTGCCGCCGTTCCACCAATTCCAGCCTGTGGGGGTAGCCAAATTGTTCTTCCCGCGACTTGTCACCGGACAGACCCCGCATCTGGCGCGCGTTGCAGGCGGCCAGGAACACACCCATTTTCAAGTCGCACTGTATGCCAAACCGGGTGATGCGCTTTTGAATCAGATCCAGCCCATCCGCGCCCAATTGCCAGATCTTGCGCGCATCATCCGCGCCCATCTCACGCAACAGACGTTCATAGCCGGCTAACCCGGAGATCATCTGCCCACCATTGCGACCGCTGCACCCCCAACCCACCTGCCGCGCCTCCAGTACCGCCACGCGACAGCCGCGATCAGCCAGCTCAATGGCTGTGTTGATACCGGTAAATCCCGCGCCAATGACGACAACATCCACATCCAGATTTTCCTGCAGGCGGGGAAACGCCGGCCCGGGATGGGCCGTGGCGGCGTAATAGGAATTCACATGACCGGATGTGGGACGCGCTTCAACGCGCCGGGATGTGAAAGGCCAGAGGAAGTCAGCCATTAATGAGCCGGCGGGCTACCCTGCTAAACAGCACGCAAATACCATTCATAATCACGGTTACTGATCTGGGCGTGAAATTGATCGCATTCACTGTGCCGGCAGACACTGAAGATGCGGCAAAATTCCTTGTCCAGATATTTGGGCAACAGTTTGCTGCGATCAAATAAATCCAGCGCCGCGTCCCAACGGTTCGGCAAGGTTGTCTCCGCGTCTTCCATCCAGGTTCCTTCCTTGACCATGGGACCCGGATCACACTTGTTCTTCAGACCGTGGTGAATACCCATGAGAATGGCTGCCATCACCAGATACGGGTTCGCATCCGCACCGGCCACCCGGTGTTCAATGCGCAGGTTCTTCTCGTTGCTGACCGGGATGCGCAGCGCCACGCAGCGGTGGTTGTAGCCCCAATTGGGCGTGAGCGGGGCAAAGGACTTGGGTTTCAGGCGCCGATAGGAATTGGCATTGGGCGCGAACAGGGCCATGCACTCGGCCATGGTCTCCGCCAGACCGCCCATGGCGTGGCGCATACCGGCACCGATGGGTGGATTGCCCTTGCCCCCCGCCGCCAGGATGTTCTGCCCTTTCCTGTCATACACACTTATATGTATGTGCAGCCCACTGCCGGCATGTTCGGCGAAGGGCTTGGCCATGAAGGTGGCGCCGAACCCGTGTTTACGCGCCACGCCTTTGATGACCCGCTTCAACAACACCGCATGGTCACAAGCCATGATCGGGTCATCCACATGGTGCAGGTTGATCTCCAGTTGGCCCGGGGAAAACTCTGAGTGTGTTGCGGTCGAGGGCAGCCGCTGCTGCTCACAGGTGACATGCACATCTTCTATGAAGGCATCGTTGTCCCACAGATCTTCGGTCATGGAATATTGCAGACCGTCCTGTTTAATGCCGGTGCCGGGGACACGGGGAAACAGCGGCTCGGGTGTCAGGTTGCCCGAGGGCAGTAACAGGTAAAACTCCAACTCCGTGGCGACAACCACTTTTAGCCCCATATCCAGCAGCGGCTGCATGGCCAGTCGCAGAATGTTGCGCGGGTCATAAATACTGGGCGCGCCGCTGACGCTGGTCATGCCCACCAATACCTGGGCGGTTTTCGATTTCAGCCAGGAGATCGGCGCCAGTGTGTCGCGGATGGGGAAGATCATGTTGTCCGGATCACCGTCAATGGACCCCAGGCCCAACTCCGGAAAGGTCTCGCCTTTGCTGCTTAATAATGTCAGTGATCCGCAGGCCTTGATGCCGTCCTCAAATAGTTCGATGGCTTCGGCCACAGGGATACGCTTGCCGCGCAGAATGCCGTTGATGTCCGCCATGATGACTTCCAGCATGCGCACATCGGGCATGCGCTTCAAAAAAGCCTTCAGTTCTTTAACACTGGCCTGATTGGGAATGCCGCTCATATGCTTCATCCTTTTTCCGGGGTGGCCCGTGCCGGGCCTGTGGGATCATTGTTCTAACCACCGCCCGCAATTATTCCGGTTCCCGGGCGCCGACACCAGCGCTGTGACGGGGAATGCATAACGCATCCACGGTCATGCAACCATCGGGTCGCACTCGAATCGGGTTGATATCCAGTTCCTGCACTACTTCCCCCAGGGCCACCGCCAGGTGCGAAAAAGCCGCAGCCGCGCGACAGAATGCCGGCACATCCATGGCCGGGGCACCACGAACGCCAGCTAATAATGGGCGCAATCGCAGCCGAGACAGCAGGCGAGCCGCGGTTTCGACAGTAAATGGCGGCAATATAGTGACCACATCACCGAGCACTTCGGCCTGGATGCCCCCGAAACCCATCACCACCACGGGGCCAAACTGCTCGTCACGGCGCATACCCAGAAACATTTCCACTGCCGGATCGGACACCAGTGCCGATACCAGGACCTTTGGCCCAAGTCGGCGCGCCAGATCTCCATAAGCCTCGCGCAATTGCTGTGGGTTGATCAGACCAATCCGCACGCCAGCCACATCACTTTTGTGCAAGATGCCGGCCTGCGCAGTTTTCAATACCACGGGGTAGCCAAGCTCCTGGGCCGCGGCCAGCGTGGCTGCTTCGGTATCAGCACGGTGCGCAGCCACGGTGGGGATACCGAAATCCGACAAACACTGTAATGCTTCAAACTCATCCAGCGCCACACCCGTGGCGAGCCGCTGTTGCCAGCGCCGCGCCGATTCAAGCCTGAACTTGGCAGTGGGTGGCTCCGGGCGCAACAGAAAATCGCGGTAGTTGAGCAATGCCTTTACACCGCGCAGGAATGACTCGACCCCATCCAATACCGGGAATCCCGCGCGGGTGGTGTCCAATACTTGTGCATCGGCGCTCACGCCCTGGGTCGCCGCCACCAGGAATACCGGTTTCCCCGATGCCCCGTGACCGTGGCGCAGGTAATCAATGTAGATGGGATAAATGCCGCCGCCGGGAGCACGATCATGGACGACCGCGCCCAATGCCGCGTCCGGGTCGCGCAATAACACCGCGAAACAGTTTTCCATGACTTTGTGATACTCCGGCCCGCCCGCGCTCCATGCATCCAGGGGATTCACGGTG
This sequence comes from Gammaproteobacteria bacterium, assembly GCA_043767195.1. Taxonomy (GTDB): domain Bacteria; phylum Pseudomonadota; class Gammaproteobacteria; order Eutrophobiales; family Eutrophobiaceae; genus 2-02-FULL-61-13. The sequence goes on from JAYUHG010000051.1 coordinate 4,542, forward strand.
GGCAATCCCGGATCCAACAGATTCTCCAATGCCTTAACACTGTCAGGCGTCAGTGAGGTCAGCGCTACCTGCGTAGCGTCAGCCAGATCGATCAGTAGTTGCCGCTCGCCGCCGGAATCATGCATGGTCACCAATCCACCGGCGCCAATGGGATGGGGCTGCGCATGCATGATTAAAACCGTGACCAGCTCGGCCATGTCGCGGGCACGATGCACGCCAAATTTTTCAAACACGGCGTCATAAACGGAATCGGCGCCAGACAACGCCCCGGAATGGGATAGCGCCAATTCCTGCGACAGCGTGGTACGCCCGGTCTTCACCGCGATAATGGGAATGCGTTTTTGCCGCGCCTTGTCCAGGGCAGCGATAAATCGCTCCGGCGCTCGACTGGTTTCCAGAAATAATCCCACCACCCGCGTCTCCGGTTGCTCCAGGGCGTAATCCAGATAATCCTCAATGTTTACCGTCAGCTCCTGCCCTGGGGACACCGCCAGACTGAAATCCAGCCGCTCCTCCACATCCAGGATCCCGGACATGCCGGCCCCGGATTGACTCAGCAGCACCACATTGCCCCGCGACCGGTGCATTCGGGTTGCGAAACCACAAGCCCAGACACCGCCAGTGAAGTTGTAGTAACCCATGCCGTTGCCGCCACAGGCCAGGATCCCGGCGTCATGTAATCGTTGCCGCACGCGTTCCACCAGCGGCGGTTCCGAATCCTGCTTCAACACTAACGCCGAATAGATGACGCAGGAGCGCATACCCGTGGCAATGGCTTCCTCCAGTGCCGCTTCAATGCGCGTATCAGCGATGGCGAAGATGATTTGCTCCGGTGCGAACGGCAGATCCGCCAGACGCGGGAAACTCGGGACACCTTCCACATCGGTGTAGCCGGGATTTACAGCGGCAAGCCGTCCCGCGTAACCGCCCGCCAGCAAGTTGCGCACCACGCTGTTACCCACGGTACCGGCGCGTCGGGATGCGCCGACCACGGCAATGGATTCTGGATTCAGTAACACATCGAGGCGCTGAGACATGAGCTTGTTCACGGTCACATCAGGAATGGGCCGCCACCCGTGGTCAGCACGGGCATCAGAAATCCAATGCCGGAGTTATTTTCCTTC
>JAYUHG010000052.1:0-2384 GCA_043767195.1 Gammaproteobacteria bacterium
GGCCACGGTGAGCGCATCTCCCATGGACGCGGCTTTGCGTTATCGCTGGTGTATGTGGTCGCCATGGCCGTGACCTATGCAGCACTGGGGCTGGTGGCCGGGCTGACGCGCTTTAATCTCCAGGCTGCAGCGCAGGCTCCCTGGATCATCGTGCTGTTCAGCGGCGTGTTTTTGTTTCTGGCCCTGTCCATGTTCGGCGTGTTCCGATTGCAAATGCCGGTATTCATTCAGAGCTGGATTAGTCACATTACCTACCATCAGCGTGCCGGTACTTTGCGTGGCAGCGCGGTCATGGGAGCGTTGTGCGCGCTGATTGCCGGGCCCTGTGTTGCGCCCCCGCTGGCGGGGGCGCTGTTGTATGTCACCCAGACCGGGGATGCGCTATTGGGTGGCGCGGCGTTGTTCGCCCTGGGCATGGGCATGGGAGTGCCGTTGCTGGTGCTGGGCGCCTCCGCCGGTTATTTGTTGCCCCGGGCGGGAATGTGGATGGAGTCCATGCGGCGCGCCTGCGGGTTTGTCATGGTCGGGGTGGCGGTGTGGTTTCTGGGTCGGATACTGCCCGGGCCGTTGACACTGTTGCTTTGGGGCCTGTTGTTTCTGGCGGCGGCCATGTTCATGGGGGCGCTGGAACGGCTGGAAGGTGATGGGTCCTGGCGGCGGGCCGGCAAGGCATTCGGCCTGGCATTCCTGGTTTATGGCGCCACGCTGGTGGTGGGCGCCGCCAGCGGCGGTGATGATCCGCTGCGGCCCTTGGCGCCGTTGACCGGCGGCGGTACGGCGCAGGCGGAGAAACTGCCATTCAAGCGCATCGCATCATTGACCGAATTGCGCCTGGAATTGAAACGGGCCGGCAGCGAAGGCCGACCCGTGATGCTGGATTTTTATGCCGACTGGTGCATCACCTGCAAGGAACTGGAGCAGAAGACTTTTCCCGATCCGCGTGTGCAGGCGAAGTTAAGCAATGTGTTGCTGCTGCAAGCTGATGTCACGGGATATACCCATGCCGACCAACAACTGTTGCAGGAATTTGATTTGTACGGTCCGCCGGCAATCCTGTTTTTTGACGCGACGACGCGAGAATTACCGCGCTACCGGCTGGGTGAGTTTGTGGGAGCCGATGAATTTCTGGCGCATCTTGATGAGGTCGTTAGTTCATGACCCGGCTCCATGCCGGTGTTCTCGCTGGCGGTCTGTGTTTGGCGGCGGCGGCGGGGTTTCTGCTGGCCCGCTGGCAGCATGATGGGCGCGGCGGCAACCCATCTCCCGCGGTAACCGCCACGGCGGCCATTCGTGCCACGGGGATCGTGGGCAATGTACGCCCGGCATTCAGTCTTCCGGATTTGGACGGTGTGGTGCATGAGGTGGGGGAATGGGATGGCAGGATATTAGCCATTAACTTTTGGGCCACTTGGTGTCCACCGTGCCGCAAGGAGATCCCGGAGTTTGTGGCGATGCAGCGGAAATATGCGGACCGTGGTTTACAATTTCTGGGCGTGGCCCTGGAACAGCCCGAGCCGGTGCGCGAGTTTGTGGCGGAATATCACATGAATTACCCGGTGTTGGTGGGGGAGATGGAAGTAATCAAGGTGGCGGAAGCTTACGGCAACTTGGTGGGCGCGCTGCCCTATACGGTCATTGTGGGCCGGGATGGCAAAATCGCCTTTGTACATGCGGGACCATTGTCCACGGAACAGGCTGAGGCCGCTCTGGCACCCCTACTCTAGCCCCGCTTTCGCAATCGAAAGAACTTCTGGTAGTATCTTCAAACCACGTGCAATCTACACCTAACTACTTTTATCTCCAGAGTTCCTTATGGCAAAAATCCTGGTCCTGAACGGACCCAATTTGAATTTGCTCGGTACCCGTGAGCCGGAAGTTTATGGCACCGCCACGTTGGCCGATGTGGAGGCCGGGCTGGGGCGATTGGCCAAAGAGCTGGGGCATACCCTGACCACATTCCAAAGCAACGGCGAGCATCCCATGGTGGATCGGGTCCAGCAAGCCCGGGGTGAGCAGGTGGATTTTATCCTTATCAATCCAGGTGCATTGACCCACACCAGCATCGCCCTGCGCGACGCCTTGCTGGGCGTAGGCATCCCCTTTATTGAGGTGCATATTTCCAACGTTTTTGCCCGCGAGGAATTTCGGCACAAATCCTTCCTTACCGATGTGGCCGTTGGCATCGTCAGCGGCCTGGGGGTGCAGGGTTATGAGCTGGCATTGCGGGCGGCGGATCAACGCTTACGCAACCGGGGCAAGTAGACCATGGACATTCGTAAAGTCAAAAAGCTGATTGAATTGCTGGAAGAATCCGGTATTACCGAGATCGAGATCCACGAGGGCGAGGAGTCGGTGCGGGTCAGCCGCGCCAATACCTCACCAGC
>JAYUHG010000053.1:0-5651 GCA_043767195.1 Gammaproteobacteria bacterium
TGATACGATGGCTGTGGACGAGACCCCAGTTGGCATAGACGAGCCGTCACCGGAAACCGTTGCGGTGGAAAATCCCTACGGGTTGAAGGCACTCTGGCAGCAGGGCGACTTCGTCTCCAAGGGTACGCTGTTCATCTTGGCGGTCATGTCCATCTTTTCCTGGTACATCCTGTTTGCCAAACTCATCTACCAGCAGAAACTGTTCAATCAGGCCAAAGTTGTCGGCCAGAATTTCTGGCGCGCCGCCAGCATCAAGGAAGGCGCCAGCAAGCTGCCTGCGCAGAATGTGTACCGGATGGTGGTGGAGGACGGTCTGAACGCCGCCCAGCATCATGACGGCAAACTCACGGATCAGATTGACTTGCACGAGTGGGTGACCATGTCCTTGCAGCGCGCGGTGGAATCCGTCAACAGTGAGCTGCAGACCGGCCTGGCGTTTCTGGCCACAGTGGGATCAACGGCGCCATTCGTAGGATTGTTCGGCACGGTGTGGGGCATCTACCACGCGCTCATCGCCATCGGTATCGCCGGCCAGGCCAGCATTGACAAGGTCGCCGGTCCCGTGGGTGAGGCGTTGATCATGACCGCCCTGGGTCTCGCTGTCGCTGTGCCCGCGGTGCTGAGTTATAACTGGCTCGTGCGCCGTAACAAGGTCGGCATAGAGAATCTGCGCAACTTCGCCGCCGACGTGCATGCCGTGCTGCTGAGCGGCAAGCGCGTGGCCGGGTCGCCTGCCGGAGGTCGCTGAGCATGTCCATGAATGTGGGCAGCAGCGGGGAGGAGGAGTTTACTGAGGCCATCTCCGCCATCAATACCACGCCCCTGGTGGACGTGATGCTGGTGCTGCTGATCATCTTTCTGATCACCATCCCGGTGGTGATCCAGACAGTGCCGGTGGCTTTGCCCCAGGTGGCCAATCAGCCCACCACCACCAAGCCCGAGAATATTGTCATCGCCGTGGATCGTGACGGGAAAATATTCTGGAACGAGCGTCGTGTTGCCAATACCCGTGCCCTTATAGATAAGGTTAAGGAAGTGGCAGTCCTGGTGCCCCAGCCGGAGATTCATGTGCGCGGTGACAAGAACACGCGCTTTGAAAACATCGGCAAAGTGATTGTCGCAGTGCAACGCGGTGGGGTTGTCAAAGTGGGTTTTATTACGCAGCCGGAACCCGGCCAACATTAATCTGCTAACTAACTAAGGGGCTGGAACGATGTCAATGTCAGTGGGTCCAAGTGGTGGCGATGCAGAAGTGATGATGGATATCAACACCACGCCGTTGATTGACGTGATGCTGGTGTTGCTGGTCATGCTGATCATCACCATCCCGATCCAAACCCATGCCGTCAAACTGGACATGCCGCAAGGCAAGAATGAGCCCCCCCCGGTGCCGCCGGAAGTCATTGACTTGGTGGTTGATTTCGATGGTACCGTGTTGTGGAACGGCGCCATTGTCCCGAGTCAGGCTGCTCTGCGCGCTTATTTCATTCGCGAGTCCAAGAAGGACCCGCAATCAGAAGTGCACTTGCGGCCACATCGGTTGTCGAAGTATGACCATGTGGCTTACGTACTTGCTTCCGCACAGAGATTGGGAATCCAGCGCATTGGTTTTGTGGGCAACGAACAATATATCGAGTAGAAAATTTAGTCCCAACACCCACGCCACGGCGGACCTCCCGTCGTGGCGTTTTCATTAACAGGAGACCAGATATGAATTCGTCCAAGGTGATTTCGCGGTTCACCCGCTATGCCGCTTTGATCACTGCTTTGAGTGTGGGCGGTCTTGCCCTGAGTCCATCGGTCATGGCCGAGGAAAAGATTGGCGCCAAGGTGGGCAAGCCACTGCAAGCAGCCCAGGAGATGGCACAAAAGAAGGATTTGAATGGCGCGCTGGCAAAGGTCAAGGAAGCGGAAGCGGTTCCCTCCAAGACCCCCTTCGAGCAATTCAAGATTGATCAATTCAAGGTCTACATCCAGATGCAACGCGGTGATTACGCCTCGGCGGGCCGAGCCATGGAAGCCACGGTTGCTTCAGGGTTCCTCACAGCCGACGAAGTGAGCAAGGCGCACAAATCCCTGGCGCAAATTGCCTACCAGCAGAAGGACTACAATAAGGTTATTGAGCACGGCAAGAAATACGCCCAGAGCGCGCCCGGCGATCAGGAAGTGCAGTTGCTGGTAATTCAGGCCCAGTATTTATTGAAAGACTACAAGGGCACGGCCGCGGGTCTGCGCAGTGTCATTTCCAGCGCTGACAAGTCCGGCAGGGAGGTCAAGCAGGACTGGTTGCAACTGTTGATGAGCGCGGAGTATGAGCAAAAGAACGATGTCGGTGTAGCCGAAGTGTTGGAGATGCTGCTCAAGCGCTATCCGTCCCCGAAATTCTGGCGTGATCGTATCCAGATGGTGCAGGACCTGCCGGAACTGGGTGATCGGGAAAACTTTGAAGTACTGCGCCTGATTAAGGAAGTCGGTGTGCTGGAGAACGCTGATGAGTATATCGAATTGTCGGAACTGGCCATTCAATTGGGCCTCCCCGGCGAAGCGAAATCCACCCTGGACCAGGGGTTTGCCAGTCAGGTTCTGGGCGTCGGTGAAAGCGCGGATCGGCAGAAACGCTTGCAGTCCATGGCCACTACGCAAGCGGCTGACGATTCAAAGACTCTGGCACAAGTGGAGAAAGAGACTGCCGCGGCAAAAACCGGTGACCCGGATGTGAAGACTGGCGAGGCCTACCTGAACTACGGCCAGGTTGACGCCGCCGTGGCCGCCATTCAGCGCGGGATAGCCAAGGGCAGCCTGACTTCTCTAGATAGCGCTAACCTGCAACTGGGTGTGGCCTTATATCGCCAGGGCAAGATTGAGGAGGCCAAGACCGCCTTCGCCGGTGTTACTCAAAACAAGGCATTGGCGGATCTGGCCCGCCTCTGGTCCATGTTCATTCAGCAGAAGAAGTAACGTAGCTAAACACGGCTGCCGGTGGCGCGACCACCGGCAGCCTCCCTTCATCGCACCGGATCCGGTACACGATGAGCGACAATCCAGTAGAGCGAGACTGCGTTGAATACGATGTTGTAATCGTCGGCGGTGGCCCGGCTGGGCTATCCAGCGCAATTCATCTCAAGCAATTGGCCGCGCGCCAACAGCGGGACATTTCGGTGTGTGTGCTGGAGAAGGGCTCCGAGATCGGTGCCCATATCCTGTCTGGCGCCGTTATTGAAACTCGCGCCCTGGATGAATTGCTGCCGGACTGGCGCAACTTGAGTGCCCCATTGCATACGCCGGTGGCCAGGGATGAATTCCATTTTCTGTTGGGGCCGGAGCGCGGTGTGCGGGTGCCGAATTTTCTCGTGCCGGCACCCATGCATAATCAAGGCAACTACATCGTCAGCCTGGGTAACGTTTGCCGCTGGCTGGCCCAGCAGGCCGAGGCATTGGGCGTTGAGATATTCCCGGGCTTCACCGCCGCTGATATGGTTTTCGATGACACGGGCGCCGTGGCCGGTGTTATTTCCGGCGACATGGGGATCGGCGCCGATGGCGAGGCCAAGGACAGTTTCGCCGCCGGCATGGAATTACGCGGCAAGTTCACCCTCTTCGCGGAGGGGTGCCGCGGCCATCTGGGCCGGCGCCTGATACAGAAATTTGCTTTGGACCGCAATACCGATCCCCAACACTATGCTCTGGGCGTCAAGGAGCTGTGGGACGTGCCGGAAGCACAGCACCGGCCCGGGCTGGTGGTACATGGGGCCGGTTGGCCGCTGAGCCGCGGCGCCAGTGGCGGATTTTTTCTTTATCACCTGGAAAACCGGCAAGTGGTTGCCGGACTCATTGTGGATCTCAATTACAGTAATCCGTATCTGAGTCCCTTCGAGGAGTTCCAGCGTCTCAAACTGCATCCGCTGTTCCGGCAAACTCTCGCCGGCGGCAAACGTATCGCCTACGGCGCCCGCGCCATCACCAAAGGTGGCTTGAATTCATTGCCACGCATGACCTTCCCGGGCGGAATGATAGTTGGCTGTGACGCCGGCACCCTGAACTTTTCCAAGATCAAGGGCACCCACATGGCCATGAAATCCGGCATGTTGGCGGCCGAGGCCATCAGCGCCCATTTGGGCGCGGGGCAGGGCGGTGGTGTGGAATTGACCGGATTCACTGACTTGTTTCGCCAGTCGTGGTTTCACGATGAGTTGCACCGTTCCCGAAATTTCGGCCCCGCCCTGCACAAGTTTGGATTGTTTGGCGGCGCGGCCTTCAATTTTATTGACCAGAATCTGTGCGGCGGTCGTATCCCGATCACATTGCATGATCGCAAGCCGGACCATGAGACGCTGGACAAGGCCGCCAATTGCAACAAGATCGAATATCCGAAGCCGGATGGGGTGCTGAGTTTTGACCGGCTTTCGTCAGTATATTTATCCAGCACCAACCACGAAGAAGACCAACCTTGTCACCTGAGGCTGCGTGACAAGCAAATACCCATTACAGTGAACCTGAAGGAGTACGATGCGCCTGAGCAGCGTTATTGCCCTGCTGGCGTCTATGAAATTGTCACCGCGGACAATCAGCCGTGTTTGCAAATCAACGCCCAGAACTGCGTTCACTGCAAGACCTGTGACATCAAGGATCCGAAGCAGAATATTGTCTGGGTGGCGCCGGAAGGGGGAGGCGGACCTAATTATCCAAATATGTAACGGCCCGCGCCTGGCCAAAGTCAGTGTCACTTTTGCGTATTGCGCACCCGAACCAGCCCTTCCTGTATGGTCGTGGCAACCAATTTCCCATCGCGCTGGTAAATGGCGCCCCGCGCCAGACCGCGGGCATTGGAAGTGGATATCGCCTCGTATTCGCACAATAACCACTCATCCACGCGAAATGGCCGATGAAACCACATGGCGTGATCAATGCTGGCCATCTGCAGATCCATGTCCGTAAAGTGCAGCCCATGGGGTTGCAGGGTTGTGGTCAGCAGCCCGTAGTCGGAGACATAGGCCAGAATGGATTGATGTAACTCGCGGTCATCGGGCAGGCGGTCCACGGTGCGCAGCCAGAATTGACGGAAGCTGGCCACATCTCCGTCCTGGGGACTCTTGCCAAACTCCACTGGCCGCAGATCAAAGGGTTCGGATAATTTCAACAGGCGCTGGATTTTGTCCGGAAGCCGATCCAGATTTCGCGTCTCATATTCGCGCACACTGGAAAGTTGTTCCGGTGGTGGTACATCGGGCAGCGGCGTATGAAAATCCAGGCCTTCTTCCGGCGCTTGAAAAGACGCGGCCAGGGTGAATATGGGATGGCCATGCTGGATGGCCACGACGCGACGGGCGGAAAAACTGTTGCCGTCACGGCTGCGATCCACCTCGTAAATGATCGGGGCGTTGAAGTCACCACGGCGCAGGAAATAGGCGTGCAGTGAATGCACATTACGTTGGGCGACGGTGGATTGCGCCGCCTTCAGGGCTTGACCCAGCACCTGGCCGCCAAATACCTGCGCCGTGCCGATGTCGCGGCTTGGCCCGCGGAACAGGTTATCCTCCAGACGTTCCAGTTCAAGATGGGAAACCAGGTCTGCCAGAATGGGCTGCACCGAAATCTGCTCCAGTCACGGAAGTGTTCAGGATTCGCCGCGAGTTTGAACTGGCAATAGGCAA
>JAYUHG010000054.1:0-2381 GCA_043767195.1 Gammaproteobacteria bacterium
AGGGCGGAGGCATTGATGAAACCGCTGATGACAGAGTGGCTGAGAAAATTGGCCAGGACGCCCAGGCGCAGGCACCCCGCCAGGAGCAACAAGGCTCCCACTTCCCAAGCCAGAAATATGGCTACCTGGCCAAACTCGGCGCTGCCTGGGGTTGTATGCAAGCCTACCGTGCTGGCCACCATGAGCGAGACAATGGCCACCGGACCTACCGCCAGGTAGCGGCTGGAACCCGTGAGTGCGTAGACAATCACCGGCAGGATGGAGGCATACAGGCCATATTGAGGCGGGGCCCCGGCCAGCATGGCGTAGGCCATGGATTGGGGCACGAGCATAACGGTGACCACAAGACCGCCGATCACATCTCCCGACAGCCAGGCGCGGCGATAGTGCGTAATCCATTCCTGCATATTTGTAGCCGCTCCATCCGCTATAATTTGGCAGACAAATTCTACACCCGCGGGACCGGTTCCGCCCCGAACATTAAGGAGGTCGCCATGATCATCTCAGTTCAAAAACGCTTCGCGCATTTCGTTGCGGGGTTGCTGTTTGGTATTGCCGCGGTTCCAGCCCATGCCGACGAAACCTGCCAATCCCCCTATATGCCAAAGATTGTCGGACAGGAAGACTTTATCTATGTGTGGACCCTCGGCGTTCCGGACCTGGGCGATGGACAAGACAAGCTGGTGACCGTGGATGTCAATCCCGCCTCGCCGAAATATGGCAAGGTGATCCACCAGGTGTCCGTGCCGGGCCGCAACGAAGCGCACCATTCCGGCTTCACCGATGATCGCCGTTACCTGTGGGCCGGGGGTCTGGATAACAGCAAGATCTTCATCTTCGATGTCTTCACGGATCCGGCGGCGCCGCGACTGCACAAGACCCTGGAGAATTTTTCTCCCTCCAGCGGAGGCGTCACAGGCCCGCATACGTTCTATGCCCTGCCCGGTCGCATGTTGGTGACGGGGCTTTCCAATGCCAGCGACAAACATGGCCGCACCGGCATGGTGGAATACAACAATGCCGGCGAATACGTGGCATCGTACTGGATGCCCACCGACGAAAACCTGGGCGGCGCTGTCAAGTCAGGTCAGTTCGCCGATGGCTATGGCTATGATGTGCGCGCCCTGCCGCGCCGCAATGTCATGGTCACGTCCTCGTTTACGGGCTGGAACAATTACATGAACAACCTGGGCAAGGTCATGGCGAACAAAGAGGCCATGGGGCGATTTGGTAACACGGCCGTGGTCTGGAATCTGCACACGCGCCAGCCGAAGAAAATTCTGGATGTGCCCGGGGCGCCTTTAGAGATCCGCTGTGCCTGGGGCTCCTTTAATAACTACTGTTTCACCACCACGGCGCTCACGTCAAAAATATGGCTCATCCATGAGGACAAGAAAGGTGAGTGGCACAGCAAGGCAGTGGCCGAAATAGGCGATCCGAAAAAAATCCCCCTGCCGGTGGATATCTCCATTTCCGCGGATGATGGTTTGCTCTGGGTGAACACCTGGAACGACGGCATGACCCGCGTGTTTGATGTGAAAGACCCGTTTCAGCCCAAACAGATCTACAGCGAAAAAATCGGCGCGCAGGTGAACATGCTCTCGGAAAGCTGGGATGGCAAGCGTATCTATTTCACTTCCTCTCTGCTGGCCAATTGGGACAAAACCGAGGCCCCTGCCGGTGAAGACTTGCAATACTTCAAGGGTTATACCTGGGATGGCAAGCAGCTGACTCACAAATTCACCCTGGATTTCTTCAAGCACAAACTGGGACGACCGCATCAGATGAACTTCGGTGCCTACTCCCTGTATGCGCAGGCGCCACCAGCCAACACCCTGACCGCCGGGCAGTAGAATCACGCCGGCGCGGTTCGTGAACGTGACGCCCCGCAGCCTGCTGATTTGTCTCGCCATCGGTATCCCGGCCAGCATCAGCGCGCACCAGGATCACGTAATCGAACCGGTACCGGCGGCTGCAGTTGCACCCACCGCTCCGGGGTATGGCAGTCTGGGTTTCGAAGCTCCCAAACCCGGTACCTATGCCTTGCCCTCCTTGGGTGTGGCGGCGGATGGGATCGTCCTGGATGGCGCAGGCACACCACGCCATTTACATGACTTGATGTCCGGTCACACCGTGCTGCTGAGTTTCATCTACACCAGTTGCAACGACGTCAATGGCTGCCCCCTGGCCACCTATGTTCTCGGTCTTGTGCAAACTCCCATCTCCGCGCACCCGTTGCTGAAGGATCGAGTGCGACTGTTGAGCCTGAGCTTTGATCCGGCCCGGGACACGCGGGAGAAGATGCAGGAATATGGCAACCGGTTCCGACAAGCCGGATTCGATTGGCAATTCCTGACCACGGCGGGGAACTCGGATTTACA
>JAYUHG010000055.1:0-13417 GCA_043767195.1 Gammaproteobacteria bacterium
CACTGGGCCCCGGATTTCGCCGGGGTGACGGCGCAGGAATGAAAAATTCGCGTTCCGGGATGCCCATGGCGAATTCCTCAGCGCGCTGTTTGTCGGTAAAGTGATCGAATGCGACCAGCCGGACAGACCCGTTCCCTCTACTTTGAATACCCCGAGTACCCGTTCAAGCCTCCCCCGGAATTAAGATCGGAAAAGTCGCGGCACCTGGTGGCCATCGCCGGCGCCGGGCCGGTGGGATTGACCGCGGCGCTGGAACTGGCCCGGCATGGGGTCCCAAGTGTGGTGCTGGATGACAAGGGCACGGTGAATGACGGCAGCCGCGCCACCTGTATCGCCCGTCACAGCTTTGAGATATTTCAACAACTGGGCATCGCGGAACGCTATACCGCCAAGAGTCTCGGTTGGACCCACGGCACATCCTATTACCGCACGGACCCGGTGTTTCGGCTGGAGATGCCGCACTCCGCCAATGAACGTTTTTATCCCATGTACAACTTGCAACAACAGTACACCGAGAAGTTTCTGGTGGACGCAGCTCACGCCAGAGAACTAATTGATGTGCGCTGGCACAGCAAAGTTTCCGATGTTCAGCAGAATGGGCGTGGAGTTACTCTGACGGTGCAGACGCCGGAGGGGCCTTACTCATTGCAAGCCGATTACTTGCTGGCCGCCGATGGAGCGCGCAGCGTAGTGCGTAGCGCTCTGAACTTGAAACTCAAGGGTGATGCCTATGAAGGCCGCTATGTCATCGCCGATTTGCAATTCAAATCCGACTATCCCACCGAGCGGCGCGCATTTTTCGATCCACCAGCGAATCCGGGTTCTACGGTATTGATCCATCGCCAGCCGGACAATATCTGGCGCATGGATTATCAATTGCGCGACAACGACAGTGATGAGGACGCCTTGCGGGAAGAAAGTGTTCGTGCCCGGGTTGGCGCCATCCTGGACATGATCGGCGAGCGTGGGCCGTGGGATCTGGAATGGTGGAGCATTTATAAAGCCTACACGCTGGCTTTGGATGATTATCGTCATGGCCGTGTGCTGTTCCTGGGCGATGCCGCCCATCTGGTGCCGATATTCGGTGTGCGTGGTTTGAATTCGGGTTTGGCCGATGCCGTGAACGCCGCGTGGAAACTGGCCTATGTGATCCAGGGCTGGGCCGGGGTTAAACTGCTGGACAGCTATTCGCCGGAGCGTCGTGGTGCCACGTTGGAGGCATTTGCCAACGCAGCGAAAAGCACGCGCTTTATGACACCGCCAACCCGGGGCTATCAATTGATGCGCGATGCGGCGTTGTCGCTGGCGGTGCGCCATGATTTCACGCGACCACTGGTGAATCCGCGCCAGACTCAACCGTACACCTATCGGGATAGTCCGCTCACGAGTTTTCCCGGGCGCGACGCGGAGTTCTTATGCGGCCCGGCGGCGGGCGCGCCGCTGGTGAATCACAGACTCGGTGAGGATGATTATTTGCTGGACCATTTAGGTCCGGGATTCACCGGGCTCTATTTCCCAGGCGATGATGCGCAGGTTGCCGCCCTCAGCGCCGTATTCGCCGAACTGGATGTGGGCCATGAGCGTTTCACGCCGTTAATTATTGGCAATGCACCTGGCCGGTTAGTGGATAATGACGGTTCATTCGCGCGCGCCTATGGCGCCGGCCCGGGAACTTTCTATCTGGTACGGCCGGATCGGCATGTGTGCGCGCGCTGGACCAAGCTACAACCGGTCGAAGTGAGCCAGGCTTTTCGCGCCGCGCTGGCAAGGTAATTGAACATGAGCAATGAACTTCCCAATGAGCAGTTTGAACAAGCCTACGATCTTATCGCGGCGGCGCTGGATCGATTAGGGCCTGAGCACGAGCGACTGTTTCTGGCGCGACTCGCCCTGGCTTTGGCGCACAGGCTGCCGGATATCAAGGCGTTGGAGCAGGCGCTGGTGATTGCAGAAAGTGATGTCAACGCCGGGAGTCAAATGAAGTGACGGCTGTCGCATTCTCCGGCGCGGACAAAGATATTTTGGCGTCCATCAACCGCTACGCGGAGCAGTCCCGGGTGCTGGAACCGGACACCGCGGCGCGCCGTCACCTGATGTCCCGCGTTAATGATTTCGCTGAAACATTTCTGGCCGGCGTGGATACGCGCCCGGCCTATATCGAGACCGAACACAAGGGACGCGGGTTGTACGCCTCACCCATTACCGAGACCGGCATGGACATTGACGCAGTGCTGCGCCTGTTCAAAGAGAATGTCACCGATGTGGGGCTGAATCCGGTATCGCCGAGATTCTTGGCCTACATCCCGCCATGCAGCTTATACACCGGCGCGCTGGGGGATTTTCTAGCCGCCGTCACCAATCAGTTCGCCGGATATTTTTCCAGTTGCCCTGGCGCGGCGCGCATGGAGAACCAGTTACTGCGCTGGCTTGCGGATGTGATTGGTTATCCGGCGTCGTCCCTGGGCGCCATGTTGTCCGGTGGCAGCACCGCCATTCTGTCCAGTGTGGTCACGGCGCGGGATGCCCATGGGCTGGCGGGCCGAGACTATGAAAAGTGCGTGGTCTATATGACCGACCTGACGCACCACTCCATGGACAAAGCGTTGCGCATCGCCGGCATGAAAGAAACCATTCGCCGCCGTGTGGGTATGGACGCGGGATTCCGCATGGACCCGCGGCAACTGGATGCGGCCATTCGAGCGGATATCGCCGCCGGATTGCGGCCATGGATGGTGGCCGCGTCCGCGGGCACCACTGATCTGGGCAGTGTGGATCCGCTGGATGTCATTGCTGATGTCGCGCATCAACACAAACTTTGGTTGCAGGTGGATGGGGCCTATGGCGGATTGTTCGTTCTCAGCGACTTGGTGCGGGAGCGATTCAAGGGTATGGAGCGCGCCGACTCCGTGATCCTGAATGCCCACAAAGCGCTGTTCACGCCATTCGGTTTGGCGGTGGTGCTGGTGCGGAATGGACAACTGTTGCAGCGCGCCCATTTTCACACCGCCAGTTATCTGCAAGACACCCTGCTGGAAGAGGATGAAATCTCGCCGGCTGATCTGGGTCCGGAACTGACTCGAAATTTCCGCGGCCCGCGGCTCTGGCTGCCATTGAAATTGCTGGGGGTGGCGCCATTTCGTGCCGCGTTAAGTGAAAAGATTTTGTTGACCCGCTACGCCTATGAAAAGATCAAATCCCTGCCCGGTTTTGAAGTCGGACCATACCCGGATTTATCGGTGTTCGCGTTTCGGTATGTGCCAAAGAGTGGTGATGTGGATGACATTAATGAGCGACTGGTGGCGGCTTTGCGCAAGGACGGCACGATTCTATTGTCATCCACGACCCTGGACGGGTGTTACATGATTCGCTTCGCGGTGCTGTCCTATCGCACCCATCTGGATACGATTGATCTGGCCATTGACGTCATACTGAGGATATTGAAGACGCTTTAGCCGTCGGCCTGCACCGGATTGTGCAGCAGTCCCACCCGTTCTATCTCCACCTCAACTTTGTCTCCGGCTTGCATGAATACCGGCGGGATGCGCTTGAAACCCACGCCACCGGGGGTGCCGGTGGCAATGACATCGCCGGGTTCCAGTTGCGTGAATGCGGAAATGTAGTTGATGAGCTCCGGTATCGGAAAGATCATCTGGTTGGTGGTGGTGGTCTGCATCAGCGCGCCATTCAGCCGCGTCTCCAGTTTGAGCGCCCCATTGGGGTCTCCGACCTCATCCGCGGATACCAACCACGGACCAAAAGCTCCACTGCGATCAAAATTCTTGCCCGGGGTGTATTGATGGGTATGCAATTGCCAATCACGGATTGATCCATCCATGAAACAGGCATAGCCGGCAACATGATCCAGCGCCCGGGACTCCGCTACGCGACGGCCAGGTTTGCCGATGACTACTGCCAGCTCGCCCTCAAAATCAAAGTTGTCACTTTCCGGGGGCAGTATTATCGGCTGATTGTGTCCCACCACTGACGGCGCGAAGCGCATGAACACCGCCGGATGATCTGTAGGCTTGCGACCTGTTTCCTCCCGATGGGCCACATAGTTCAGTCCGATACAGAAGATGCGGCGGGTGTCCGGCACTGGTGGTAACCAAGCCAATGTGGACAGCGGAAGGAGTGGGGCGTGCGCCACTTCAGTCAGTTTGCCGGGTAATACTCCCGCTGCCAGCGCTGCTTGCAGTGTGGGCGCAATGCCACGCAGATCACGAATGCCGTCACCGTCCAGGGCGCCCCAGCCTGGAGTGTTCTGTTGCAGAAAGCTGGCGAATTTCATGACGCGGCATGGTAGCGCAAACGCCGGCCCGGGCGCCATTGAACTTGGTTATCGGTAGTGCCTCAGTTTGAATTTGTAGCCGGAGTTTGTCATCCCGACGGAGCCCATTCGCATTCGCTCAGGGCAGGCTCCGCGACGAGGGATCTTGCTTCCCCGTACCAAAGGATTCCTCCTTGCTGCGCTCGTTCGGAATGACAGATTCAAACTGAGGCACTACCTGGTTATCATGTGCCCATGGAAACGTTTCTACATGCCAGTTTCCAAAATCGAGTGACCACAAAAACAAATTTACGAATCACCTGAAGTGACACCCGCTGATCCCCATTTCTGGCTACTGGTGCTGACTAGTTTCGCCGCCTCCGCCATCAGTGGCGCCTTCGCCATCGGTGGCGGCTTCCTCATGCTGGCGGTGATCGCCGCCTTCCTGCCGGTGTCCGCCATGGTGCCCATGCATAGCGTCATGATGATGGGTACGTCCGTCGGGCGCGGATGGTTTTTCCGATCCTTCATCCAGTGGCGCATCGTTATTCCATTCGTCCTTGGCTGTGTGATCGGCGCGCCGCTGGGGGCGCGCATTTATCTGACCTTGCCTGAAGCGCTGATTGCCCTGGTGGTCGGGGTCTTCATGCTCGGCGCGGTATGGATGCCACCGGTGCCCTGGCGTGTTCCCATGCGCCACCCGTTTTTCCTTGTGGGTGTGGTGCACTCGTTTCTGTCCGCCATGTTTTCCTTCGGTGGTGTCATGCAGCCGCTGATGATGCGCGCGCAACTGGACAAGATGCAGGTCATCGCCACACTGGCGGTATCGCTGCTATTCATGAATCTGGCGAAAATCGCCGGTTACATCGCCTTCGGTTTCGATTTTCGTCCGTACCTGCTGTTGATCGGGACAGCATTGCTGGCCGGGGTCGCCGGCGCCGGGGTGGGCCGGCATCTGGCGGAACGGGTGTCGGAGGAAAAATTCAGATTGGTATTCAGGATCATCATGACCGCCATGGCGGTGCGATTGCTGTATCGCGCCTGGGTGTTGCTATAGCTGTCAGCGCCCCGGGGGAACCGGCCGGTAGTGCCTCGGCACGGGTTCTCCGCGCGCCCGTCGGGCAACGGCGGATGCCGGCGTTTCGACTTTCCCCGCCGCCGCTACTCCGGCTTTTCGATCCACATCAATGATGGAATCCACGGCGTCCGGTGCCGGCATCATGTCGGCGTGGAAATAGGCGACTTTGTGCTTGCGCACGTCAATTTTCCGGCCGGGCTCAATATCCCGTTCATTTACGCCGTGGGGTGGCGTGACGCAGATGCCGTCCACGATCTCCAAATCCAGCCACCACTTTTTCGCTGGGTTGCGTACGCCGTGTCCAAACCAGTCGTCCAAGCGTGTCGCAATGGGCACCAGCAGCGGTTTTAACCACATGGCGTTCACACCCAGCCAGCTTGCCGCCTGCACATAAAATGGACTGTCCAGGGTGACGACCTTGTTCAGCGGGCAGGTTTTCATGCAGCGCCCGCAGGCCAGTCCGCGCTTGTTGGTAAGCCGGTAACGAGTGCAACGCTCCACATCCGGCTTCCACATTTCGTAGCCATTGAAGATTACCTTGTTGCCAAAGGAAATGGCGTCGCAGGGACATTCGCGGGCGCATTTCCGGCAATTGGAGCAGAAGTATTGCAGGCCAAAGTCCACGGGTTGATCCGGGATCAGCGGCAGGTCCGTGGTCAGCACGACGGACTTGAAGCGCGGCCCGACAAAGGGATTCAGCACCAACTCACCAATGCGACTGAGTTCACCGAGCCCCGCCCACAGCAGCAGCGGAATATGCAGCACATCGGAGTCGGCATTGGTCTGCGGACGTGCGCGATGACCCAGGGCGCGCAGGAATTCGGCCATCACCCCGGCGATTTCGCCACCGCGCATGTAGGAGCGCATGGATTGGGCGCCGGAAATGAAATCATCTCCCGAGCCGCCTTCCATGGTGTCGTAGCCCTGGTCAATGAGCATGACCACGGCATAGCGGTGGTAGGGCTGAATGGGAGTGCCGTCTTCCTTATGGGAGAACCAGGCATAACGAGGGATCTCACAGATCCCGGTCAGGTCCGCGCCGAGAAAATAGGACAGAGACTTGATGGCGCGGGTATTGGCGCCGGCATCAAGTGTCGAGGGATCCGGTGTTTCCGCCACAGCGCCATCCTGCCGTGGCACCATGGCCCGGATCAGGCTGGTCATGGATGCGGCCAGCGGGTGCTTGAAGGCAAAACGGAACCGCTCTTGTTTGGCTTTTTCCCCCAGGTCGCCGCGCAAGGCGCGCTCGAAGAATGCAGCGCGCTTGGGAACCCGCGGCACCTCATCGTCAAAGATCAGCGTAGTCGGCGCGCTGACACGCCTGACGGTTTCCATGGGATAGCGACTGAGATGGGTGGCGCGGTGTCGCTGTCGCCAGCGTTCCAGACCGGAAGCGGCACCGCCCGCGCCCAGCCACCAGGATATTGACCGACCATTGCGCGCGTTTGTTGCAAGTGGCTGGTCGGGAGTAAGTTCGTAATCAGTGGTGACTGCCGCCACCGCAAACGCTTCACGGAGAAACGGATTAGTAATCTGATTCCCATCGCGCACACCCAGGCCGGACAGCACCAGTAACCGATCCATATCCACGTCTCCGATATCCCGGTCATGGGCGCAGGCGGAATATCCCATCTGCCGGATATGCGCGGCCAGACATACCGCGATCTCCATGGCCCGCAGGGTCGCCGTCGTGACCACGACATCCTGCACCCATTCCCGGGCTGGATTGCCGTTTTCCGGTACGCGCGGATGTTCAACCAGAACTACGACGCCGTGGGTATGAAGTGGCGGGGCGGCGCCGGCCAACCAGATGGATTCACTCAGCGCGCAGACCCCCACCTGGCTGGCATCCAGAAAATAGGCCGAGCCTTTGATGTCCCGGGTGCGCGATTCCAGGTTTACTGAGCCCGGGGGACGGCTGCGTGCGGACTCTCCCTGGCGGAGTTGCCGGAAGAGATTCAGATAGGTTTCAGCCGCATGCTGATAACTGGATACCAGTGGCGTCACTTTGGATCCGCGTCGTGGGGAGCGCGGACCGGCATATTCTCCGGTTGCCAGGCTGGAATCCCGGGGCAACCGTTCCAGGGGAAACGGTCCCAGGTGAAACGGGCGGGCTGCATTGGATGCAAATATCATGATGGAGCCATTATGCCTTGTACGTGGCGGACGACGTATAATTCCGTCAATCAGCAGGAGAACCCAAGGAGACCTGAATCATGTCCGTTCCTGCCCAAAGTGCGCGCCAGCGCAAGTTGGCGAGCGTAGCCGCCGCATCCATGGCCAACCGGGATACACCGTTGATCCGCAATGCCTGGTATGTGGCGGCGCGCAGCGATGAGATTTCGCGCAAGTTGATGTCACGACAGATCCTGGGGCGCTCCGTCTTGCTGTTCCGGCGTGAGGATGGCACGCCGGTGGCGTTGCAGAATCGTTGTTGTCATCGCTCATTCCCGCTGGAAAACGGCAAGCTGGATGGCGATGTGATCCAGTGCGGCTACCATGGCTTCCGCTATGACTGCACTGGCAAATGCGTTGGTGTGCCAACGCAACCGCAGCCGCCGGAAAATGTCCGCCTGCGCCGGTATCGCGCCGTGGAACGCAAGCCTTTTGTCTGGATCTGGGCCGGCGAGTATGACGCCGCGGAGGAAAGCCTGTTGCCCCACCCGGAATGGCTGGGATCGCCGGACTGGGATATCTACATCGGCTTCCTGAATATTCAGGGCAGCTATGTCCACATGCACGAGAATCTGCTCGACCTGTCGCATCTGAGTTTTTTGCACGAGACCACCTTTGGCACTCCGGAATACGCCCGCGCACCTATTGAGTTGACCGTGGCGGAGCCGAACTTTGAAGTCTGGCGGCATGTGGAATGTGTACTCCCCGGGATTTATGCCAAGCCCCTGGGTTGGGAAGGGCAGAAAGCCCTGCGCAGTTCCGGCGCCCAGTACGTGGCCCCCGGTCTGCATGTGAATACCGGAATTCTCAAAAACCTGTCCCTGCCATCGGAGCAGCAACAGCCACAACCCACCATCAAGGTGGCGCAGTTGATTACACCAGAGACCCAGCACTCCACACATTATTACTTCGCCGCCTGCCGGAATTTCGCCCGCTATGATCCGGAAATTGACGCCTTCATGCTCAAGGCCCAGACTGCGGCCTTCGGCGAGGATCTGTTCGCCATGGAGCAGATCTCAAAAATGCAGGAATTGGAAGCCCGTGAAGACTACTTCGAGATTGATGTGGCCGCGGATCGCGCCGGCGTGGCCATGCGGCGTTACCTTAAGAAACTCGCTGACGCGGAAGCCGTGCCGGTCATTTGAGTGGATCGGCGCCTGAGAATGTAGCCCAATGGAGGTAATCCCATGATCCGGTTTTTCGCGTTAACTTATGGTGTCGTCAGTTATTTGCTGTTCTTTGTCACGTTTCTTTATTCCGTGGGATTCGTGGGCGGTTTTCTGGTACCGAAGACCATGGATTCCGGCGCGCTGGTGCCTCTGCCGGAAGCATTGCTGGTGAATGTGTTGCTGCTGGGTGTGTTCGCCCTCCAGCACAGCGTCATGGCGCGGCCGGGATTCAAACGCTGGTGGACACAGTTTGTGCCAGTGGCCATTGAGCGCAGCACTTATGTGTTGCTATCGAGTCTCGCGTTGATTCTGTTGTACTGGCAGTGGCGCGCCATGCCGGCGGTCATCTGGGATGTGCAAAACGAAATCGGGCGCATGGCGCTGTGGGCGCTGTTCTGGCTTGGCTGGGTCGTCGTGCTTATCAGCACCTTTCTGATCAGCCATTTCGATCTGTTTGGTTTGCGCCAGGTGTGGATGCATTTCCGGTCCGTGGACTACGCCCCGGTTGGCTTTCGCAAGGTGTTCCTGTATCGCTTTGTGCGCCACCCCATCATGCTGGGTTTTATCATCGCCTTCTGGGCCACGCCACACATGAGCGTTGGTCACCTGCTGTTTGCCGTCGCCACTACCGCCTACATTTTCATTGCCCTGCACTTCGAGGAGCGGGATCTGGTGGCCCAGCTCGGAGTGGTCTACGAGGAGTATCGCGCGCAAGTTTCCATGATCATCCCGCTGCCGAGAAAGCCAAACAAGCCATGACCGGCAGCCAGCCGCCGTTTCGAGCCGATCACATCGGTAGCCTGCTGCGCCCCCAGGAGCTTAAAGATGCCTATGCCGCCCACGCCGCTGGGCGCATGACGGATGCGGCGCTGAAGGACATGGAAGATCTGCACATCAAGGACGCCATTGCGTTGCAGGAATCCGTGGGACTCCAGTCCATTACCGATGGCGAGTTCCGCCGCATCATTTACTGGGGGCATTTCCCCAAAGCCGTATCCGGCTTTACGGACATGGGGGCGCCGCTGCCGTTCAAGGATGATTCCGGCAGGCAGATGACCTACATCACTGCCGTGGTGACTGGAAAACTGAAACGTGAGCGCGGCATCGCAGCGGACGAATTTTTGTATGTGAAATCCCTGACACAACGGACGCCCAAATGCACATTGCCCAGCCCCTGCTCACAACATTATTTTCGTTGGCGGGAAGGTGTCTCGGAGCAGGCCTACCCGGATCTGGACGAATTCTTCGCCGATGTCGCCCGGATATACCGGGATGAATTGCGCGACCTGGCCCGGCACGGCGCCACCTATGTGCAAATGGACGACGTATCGCTGCCGCTGCTGTGCGATGCGCAATTGCGCGAAGGCGTGAAACAACGCGGCTATGATCCCGATCAACTTGTGGATCGCTATATTGAACTAAATAACGCCGCGCTCCAGGACCGGCCTGCCGGTCTCACCGTGGGCATGCACCTTTGCCGCGGCAACAATCAGGGCAAGTGGCTCGGCTCCGGCGGCTATGATTTTGTCGCCGAGAAAATTTTCAACGGCCTCAATGTTGATTTCTTCTGCCTGGAATACGACTCGCCCCGCGCCGGGTCCTTCGAGCCGCTGCGCTTCATACCGAAAGACAAATCAGTAGTGCTGGGCCTCATCTGCACCAAAACCCCGCAACTGGAATCAGCGGATGATTTGCAACGCCGAATCAACGAAGCCAGCCGCTATGTGCCACTGGAGCGGTTATGCCTGAGCCCGCAATGCGGCTTCGCCAGCACCGCGCCGGGCAATCCGCTCACGTTCGAAGACCAACGTCGTAAATTGCAACTGGTGGTGGAGGTGGCGGCTGATGTTTGGGATGGGTCGGGTCGCTGAGCTTGGGTGGTTGGGGCTGTTGCTGTGGCGATGGTAAAGGCCGAGGCCTTGGCACTGCGTGTACTCACCGAGCGCTAACGCCAGTCCGGTTCGCACAAGACCCTTACAAGAACCGGTTGGACTGACTTTGTTTTCGCATTTCACGACCGCGAAGAGATTGGCCCTCGAATGCTTTCACGTATTGCCAAGCATACCGGATTGAAACCAGGGGATTTGTGAAGACCTGCTCGATCTGAGACTCAAGGCTGCCGAATGTATAGATAGAGTGTTTTTCTTTTGCGTTACGCTACGACCCCTGCAACTCCTTCATCCCCTCCACGCCATCCAAAAATGCCGGACTCTCCGGCAGGGTAGAGCCGCCGTCCACGACGATGGTTTGGCCGGTGACATAGCGCGCTTCATCCGTGGCCAGATAGAGCATGGCGTAGGCGATGTCATTGGGATCGCCAATGTAGCCCATGGGTACATACTTGGCCATTTGCTTTTGGCCGTCTGCATCGGCCAGCAGATCCATGGCGGGTGTCTTGATGTAACCCGGTTCCACACCATTCACGGTAATGGCGTCCCGCGCCAGCTCGATAGCCGCGGTGCGAATGAAGGCATTCATGCCGCCCTTGGAGGCGGCGTAATAGGATGTCCCCGGCATCACTACGCGCGGACCGGTGACGGAAGAAGTGAACAGTAATCGTCCCGCACCCTGTTTGCGCATGTGCGGAATGCTGGCCTTGGAGAGACGGAAACAGGCTTTCAGGTTTACCGACAACACAGTTTCCAGATCCTCCTCGGAATAGGATTCCACCGCGCCGCCGAGAAAGGAGGCGGCGTTATGCACCATGATGTCGAGGCGGCCGTATTTTTTGATGGCGGTTTCCACCATGGCCACGGCCTGCTTCACGTCACCGATATCCACGGTGCATAACATCGCGTCGCCGCCATCGCCCTGGATCAATTTCAGGGTCGCCTCGCCGTGGGCCGGTGTGCGCGTGGCAATGACTACTTTGGCGCCCTCGGCGGCAAATACCCGCGCGATGGCTTGGCCGATGCCCTGACCGGAGCCGGTGACGATGGCGACTTTGCCTTTTAGTCTGTTTATACCCATTTCGGACTCTCCTTGCGGGGATGATGTTTGGAGTGCGGCGACGTGTCGCTGCACTCCAAAGAGAGTATCCAGCAGTGCCGCTGATCCTGGCAATATGTTAATTTGCCCCCATGGCCACACGCCGCAAATTCGACGAACGCGCTTATCGTGACGCTCTGGGAAATTTCGCCACCGGCGTCACCGTGGTGACGGCCCGGGATCCGCATGGATTCAACGTGGGTGTTACCGCCAACAGCTTCAATTCGGTATCCCTCAGCCCGCCGCTGGTGCTGTGGAGTCTGGATCGCCGTTCACTCAGCTTGCCGTCCTTTGAGCGTGCCAGGTATTTCGTCATTAATGTGCTGGCTTCCGATCAAGTGGCGCTGTCGCGGCATTTCGCGCGCCGGGGCGAGGGTGGCAAGTTTGACCGTGTTGCATTTACTCCGAGCCGGGACGGCGCGCCGGTTTTGGATGGTTGCGCCGCGCACTTTCTTTGCCGGGGTAAGTTCAATCACGACGGCGGCGATCACCTTATATTTGTCGGCGAAGTGCTGGAGTACCGGGACCATGGTCGCCCGGCGTTAATGTTTTATCGTGGCAAGTACGCGGTGCCGGAGCAGTCGCTGCCACTGCAGCAGGCCCGTAGTCGCGTACCCAGCACTGGGTTTGTGGATGACTATCTGGATTATCTGCTGTCCCATGCAGCGGCGTGTTTCCAGACCCAATTTGATTCGGTGCTGAAGACAGCCGGAGTCAGCCGCGATGAATGGCGCATTCTCTGCACCCTGGGTGATCATGGCGCCGGATTGACCGTGGAGAATATTCATTCAGCCACGTTGCTGCACTCCGCCACCGTGGCCCGCACTCTGGAACACATGCTTGGCAAGGACTGGCTGAAAAGTATCCGAAGCAAAAGCGGTGGCAGCGCCAGCTATCGGCTGGCGCGCAAGGGCCATGACATCCTGGTGCCATTGCTGGCCGCCGCCAAGGCCCATGAAGCCGATGCCCTGTCCCATTTTCCCGATGCCGATGCGCGGTACCTCAAGGAAATGTTAAAGGCGTTGATGCACACATCACAGCCGCTGCGTGTGCGCAGGCACTCAGCTCCGCGCAAGAAAGCATGAAACCGGCCTATGAACCGCCACGGATGTTCACGGACAAGTTTCCGGCGCAGTCTGGCAATGATGTCAATGGTCTGGGCGAAACCCAGGTGCGACGGGCTTCGCCGTTCTTCTGGCACAAGCCGGAACTGCACAATTTCGGCCCGCTGCAACAGGCCGTGACTGATTACCACCGCCAGTCACCGGAGATCGCCACCAGCTTCAATCCGGCCCAGGACCGTGGACCAAAGCCCATCCCGCAAGCGCCGGTGCGGTTGGAAAAAAGCGCCGCGGAGTGGACCGCATATGTAAAGGAGTTCGCACTGGCCAATGAATCGGATCTGGTGGGTATCGCACGCCTGGATCCAGTGTGGGTGTACGAAGGCTTCGAGATTGCCGAGCCATGGATCATCATGGTGGGTGCAGCCATGGATCATGGGCGCTTGGATCAGGCGCCACCGACATTTGAAAATCCCACCTCCGCCGTGGAAGTGGGGGATCGATATAATCAGGCGGCGCGCGCCTGTCGCAAATTGAATAATTTCGTTTTGTCCCAGGGTTACGCCGCCAAGGCGTTTCAAGGTCCCTACGCCACGGCATTAAACATGATCCCGGCGGCGCTGGCGGCGGGATTTGGCGAACTGGGTAAACATGGGTCCATCATCAATCGGCAATATGG
>JAYUHG010000056.1:0-5620 GCA_043767195.1 Gammaproteobacteria bacterium
GCTATCGGACATCACGGCAAATCGGGGTTGCCACTCTTTGCACAGGGCGCCCATGCCTTCCACATCGGAGTTGGCGCTAATGGCCACCAGGCGGTAGCGATCCGGGTGGCGGCGCAACACGTCCAGGGTGCTGGCGCCGATACTGCCCGTGGCCCCCAGAACCGTGACGCCGATCACACCAGCGTCTCCACGCAGTAGAGACCGAGCAAATAAACCGGCGCAGCGGCGGTCAAACTGTCAATGCGATCCAGGATGCCGCCGTGGCCCGGCAACAAGGTGCCGCTGTCTTTCAGGTTTGCGCTGCGTTTAAGCATACTTTCCAACAAGTCACCGATGATGGAAGCCGCGACGGTCAAGGCGGCGAGCAGAGCGAATGTTAACATTGCCGGCGCCGGCAAGTTTTGTGATCCGGCGAACAGGGCGCCCAAAACCACAGCGGCAAACACAGCCGCCCACACTCCCTCCCAACTCTTGCCTGGACTCACTTGTGAACAGAGCCTGGACCGGCCCCAGGCCCTGCCGGCGAAATAGGCGGCGATGTCGGCGCTCCAGATCAGAAACAACAGGAACAACACCTGGATCGGACCATCCGGTCGCCCATGCAAGGAACTCAGTCCGTGCCATGTGGGCAGCAATACCAGGGCACCTGCGATTACCCGCAGCCTTGGCCACTGCTGCAGTTGAAACCGGCCCCATTGGGTTGCGACAACCAATATCAGCGCCACCACCCAAAACAATGCCGCACTGGCAGCAACCGGAATTTGCCGGGACCCACCGCCCACTGCCAGCAACCCGATGCCCAGCACCAGCAATGCCGCCACGTAGAGATAACGATTCAACAACCTGGAGAACCCCGCCAGCGCCGACCATTCCCATGCGCCGAGCAGAACGATGGTACCGATACCCACCGCGAATGCCGTTGTTGGCAGATACCAGACCGCCGACACGCACACCACGGCCAATGGAATTGCAGTAGCAACGCGGGCGTTAAGATTCATGGGGTCCCTCCCGTGTTACCGGACAGGCCACCAAAGCGCCGCTCCCGGTTCGCGTACCAGCCCAACGCCTGGTCCAGAAGCGCGGGCGTAAACTCCGGCCACGGCGCCGGGGAAAAGTACAACTCGGAATAGGCCAGGTCCCACAGCAGGTAATTACTGATGCGCTGTTCCCCGCCGGTGCGGATGAACAGATCCGGCGGCGGTACGCCGGCCAGGCTGAGATTTGCGCTGAGCAAGGCTTCGTCAATCCGCTCCAGATCCAGATCACCACTGCGAACTTGCCGCGCCAATTTTCGGCATGTCTGAACCAGGTCCCAGCGTCCACCATAATTGGCGGCAATCAATAATGTTAATGCGGTGTTGGCCGCGGTACGCTGTTCAGCGGCGCACAAAGTCCGCTGCAAAGAATCAGGAAATGCCGCCCGATCACCGATAAAGCGCAGTCTGACACCATAGGTGTGCAGAGACTCAACCTGGTCGTTCAACGCGTGCATGAACAGGTCGAGCAACAAACCAACCTCATCCCGCGGACGATTCCAGTTTTCGCTGCTGAAGGCAAAGACGCTCAATGTGCCGATGCCGGTGCGCACACAGTGCTCAACAATATTGCGCAGGGCGCGGACGCCCTCACGATGCCCGGCAGCACGGGGCAGGCCGCGCTGGGTGGCCCAGCGGCCATTGCCGTCCATGATGATGGATATATGCGCGGGGAGTGTCATGGCGGCTTACCTTTATTAAAGGTCATTCCGCGCCGGGCGGCGCGGAATCATTTGGGCGCCAATATCCAAGTTTAGCCAGGAAAGGGGGACAACCAATGCTGTCCTCAGATCTCCATTAAATCCTTTTCTTTGTCCGCCAGTTGCTTGTCCACATCCTTGATGTGGGAATCCGTGAGCTTCTGTATCTGCTCCTCGCCGCGGCGGTCGTCATCTTCGGTGATCTTCTTTTTCTTGAGCATTTCCTTCATATGCTGGTTGGCGTCGCGGCGTATGTTGCGGATGGCCACCCGGGCCTTCTCCCCTTCAGCGCGTACCACCTTGGTCAGGTCCTTGCGCCGTTCTTCCGTCAGGGCCGGCAGTGGTATCCGAATCACATTGCCCGCGGTGACCGGATTCAGACCCAGACCCGCGTTCTGGATGGCCTTTTCCAGTTCCGGGATCATATTCCGGTCCCAGGGGGTAATCCCCAGGGTGCGGGCGTCAATCACGTTGACATTGGAGGCTTGGGCGATGGGCACCTGGTTGCCGTAGTAATTGACGCTGACCTGATCCAGCAGACTCACATGGGCGCGACCGGTACGGATGCGTGACAGATCATGTTTCATCGCCTCCAGCGCCTTTTTCATGCGCTGAGTGGTGTCATTAATAACGTCATTCACCATAACAGTCCTCCGGTCTCGGGTTATGAGACAAGCGTACCTTCATCCTGGCCGCAGGCGGCACGCATCAGCGCACCATGCTTGAGCATATCCAGTACCCGCAGGGGCATGTGATTATCCCGGCACAACACCACGGCAGTGGTATCCATAACGCCCAGCTTGCGCTCAATGACTTCATCATAGCCCAGGCGCGTGTAGCGTTGGGCGCTGGCATCCAGCTTCGGGTCAGTGGAATACACACCATCCACTTTCGTGGCCTTGATAAGGAGATCAGCGTTGATTTCCACGGCGCGCAAACTGGCTGCTGTATCGGTGGTGAAAAACGGATTACCGGTGCCGGCGGCGAAAATGACGATGCGCCGCTTTTCCAGGTGACGCACGGCCCGGCGGCGGATGTAATCCTCGCAAACCTGATTGATTTTGATGGCGGACATGACCCGGGCGAACAGACCGCGTTGCTCCAAGGCGTCCTGCATGGCCAGGGAATTCATGATCGTGGCCAGCATACCCACATGATCGGCGGTGACCCGGTCCATGCCGGCTGCCGCTAACCCGGCGCCGCGAAACAGATTCCCGGCGCCGATAACCATGGCGATCTCCGCTCCCGCCTGGTTGAGTTCATCCACTTCGCCGGCAATGCGCCGGATTACGTTCGGGTCTATACCGAAGGGGGCGTCGCCCATGAGGGCTTCGCCACTTAATTTAAGCAGGATTCGTTTATAGCTGAGCGGAGTGGGTGTGGTCACGGTTGCCGGATTCCGCTGGGCACGGGCTCAGGTGCCCCGTGCCTGCGCCATGACCTCTTCGGCGAAATTGCCGACCTTTTTTTCTATTCCTTCACCAACCTCAATGCGCAGGAACGCGGCGACACTGGCGGAGCGGAACTTCAACAACTTGCCCACAGTGGTATCTGTATCCTTTACAAAGGGCTGACCGAGCAGGGTGGCTTCATTAACAAACTTGGCCACCCGCCCGTTCACCATCTTTTCAATAATGTCCGCGGGTTTGCCGCTTTCACTGGCCTGGGCGCGGTAGATCTCGCGCTCCTTGGCGATCAAATCGGCGGGCAGATCCTGTTCTGTTACGCACACGGGCTTGCTGGCCGCTATATGCATGGCGATATCCCGGGCCAGTTCCGCGTCGCCGCCATGCATATCCACCAGCACACCAATACGCCCGCTGTGGATATAGGCACTGACACGCCCGCCGCTGCTGTCCAGCCGGGCGATGCGCCTGACACTGATGTTTTCACCCAGCTTGGCCACCAGATGCTTGCGTGCTTCATCCACACTGCCGCTGCCGTCCAGCATGACCTGCGCGCCCAGTGCATCGCTATCTTTGCTGCCGGACTTCTGCGCCGTGTCCGCGGCGCCGTTGGCAAAGCGGAGGAAATTCTCATCCTTGCCGACAAAGTCCGTTTCGCAATTCACATCCACTAACAGACCACCTTTGCCTTCTGCGTATTCGCGATGCAGGATTACGCCCTCGGCGGCGATGCGCCCGGCCTTCTTCTCCGCCTTGGCCACGCCGGACTTGCGCATGGCCTCGATGGCGCCGTCAATGTCGCCGCCTGACTCCCGCAGCGCCTTCTTGCAATCCATCATGCCGGCCCCGGTACGTTCCCGGAGCTCTTTGACTACGGCTGCACTGATTTCCATACCCACTATCCCTTGTCTTCTGACTTGGACGCAGTCTTCTTGCGAGTGGTGGTTTTTTTCTTGGCCGGGGCCTTCTTGGCCGCCGCCGGGGCGCTGGGTCTGGCCTCGGTGGGCGCCGGTCTGGCACGGGTCGTTGGGGCTGGGCTGTCAGCCTTCTTCTGGGGTATCGGCTTTTTCTTGGTCTGAATGCGCGCCTTGCGTGTCTTGTCCTCGGCTATGGGCGCGCCGGATTCATCCAGCTCCACAAACTCGTCGGTGCCGTCGCTGGCGCCCAGGTGGGCCACGGCCATGCGCCCATCCAGAATGGCGTCAGCGATGCCCTTGGCATACAGACGAATGGAGCGGATGGCGTCGTCATTGCCCGGGATCACGTAATCCACGCCGTCCGGACTGTTGTTGCTGTCCACGACGCCAATGACTGGGATCTTGAGCTTGCGCGCCTCGGCAATGGCGATGTCTTCATAACCCACGTCCACAATGAACAATGCGTCCGGCAAACCCTTCATGTCCTTGATACCGGCCAGACTCCGGCGCAGTTTCTCCAGCTCCCGACGGAAGCTCAGGGCCTCGCGTTTGCCCATACGATCCAGGCTGCCATCGGCTTCCATGGTCTCGTATTCCACGAGCCGGTTGATGGACTGGCGCACGGTACGATTATTGGTCAGCAGGCCGCCCAGCCAGCGCCGATTCACAAACGGCATGCCGCAACGACGCGCTTCTTCTTCGATGATTTGTTGCGCGGCGCGCTTGGTGCCCACAAACAGCACCACGCCTTTGCGCCCCACCAGACGACCGGCAAAATTCAGCGCGTCATTGAACAGCGGCAGGGACTTTTCCAGATTAATGATATGGATTTTGTTGCGATGGCCGAACAGATACGGCCCCATCTTCGGATTCCAATACCGGGTCTGGTGGCCGAAGTGAACCCCGGCCTCCAGCATCTCACGCATGGTGACTGCTGACATGAATCGTCTCCTCTGGGGTTAAACCGTCGCACATGACACGTATCCATCCCGCGCCTGTGCGCGGGACACCCCGTACGTGCCGCCGATTCGGCTGCATGTGCAACAGGATTTACAATTTGGTCCGGACCTGGCGCAACCACCGGTTGGTCGGACCCGCCTGGCGCGCCGCAGTCCCCGATCCGGCAACGGCCAATTAGCCCTGGCCGGACAGTGGTTTGCGTATTGCGCGCGCGCTTTATACCATACATGGTTCAGCGCAACAAATTCACCGGCGAGCTCCTCCGCCCATTCCCATCACCCCATGCGAGTCAGTATCAAGAGCCCCGAAGAAATCGAGAAGATGCGCGTTGCCGGCCGGCTGGCGGCCGACGTTTTGCAGATGATCGAACCCTACGTCCGCCCCGGGGTGAGCACCGGGGAATTGGATGTGCGCTGCCACGAATTCATTGTCAGTCAGCAGCGCGCCGTGCCGGCACCGCTCAATTACCGCGGCTTTCCCAAGTCCATCTGTACGTCGGTCAATCACGTCGTCTGTCATGGCATTCCCGGGGATCGGCGGCTCAGGGACGGCGACATCATTAATATTGACATTACCGTAATCAAGGACGGCTTTCACGGCGA
>JAYUHG010000057.1:0-5615 GCA_043767195.1 Gammaproteobacteria bacterium
ATTGATGTATTCACCATCCTCACGGGGGTTTTTCAGAACGGACATGAATAGGGGAAACGGGGGAATGTCCGCGGATTATAAGGGAAGCCCGGAATCAACGGCTTTGCTTAATGCTTTGGGCCAGTCCTGCGCTTCGCTGTTGAGCACCCTTATAGCGCCTCCCTCAGAATTGACGCCGCCGCCGTCATAGCCTTGAGTTTTCCAAGGGCTGCCTCGCGCGAGAGATATTTCATGCCGCAATCCGGCGCGAGGATGATACGACCGGCGTCCACATGCGGTAATGCCCGGCGCACGCGACTGGCAATAATTTCCGGAATTTCAACCTCATTGCTGGACAGATCCAGCACACCCAGCAGAATGTCCTTGCCCGGCAATTTTTCCAGCACACGGCAATCCAGCCCGGATTGCGCGGTCTCGATGGAAACCTGTCGGCACGGCACGTCCGCCAGCTCCGGCAAAAAGGAATACCCGGATGGCCGATCATGAATCAATGCCGCATAGCCAAAGCAGATATGGACACAGGTGGTGCCCTGCACACCCTCCAGGGCCCGGCTCAATGCCTCCACACCATAGGCCCGTGCTTTCTCCGGCCGTGCCTGCATGTAAGACTCATCAATCTGCACCACATCCGCGCCGGCTGCGAATAAATCCCTGATCTCCCCGTTGACGGCCTCGGCATAGGCAAGAGCGCACTTGCGTCCGTCGCCATAGAAATCATCCTGCGCCTGCTGCGACATGGTGAAGGGTCCGGGCACGGTAATTTTTATTTTCCTGTTGGTGTGCGCGCGCAGAAACTCCACATCACGGATCCCCACGGCATGGGTGCGCCGAATCTGGCCAACCACCCGCGGCACGGACACGGGTGTGCCGCTGCGGTCCTGCGCTTCGCCCGGGTTATCGAGGTCAATGCCCGCCAGCGCGCTGGCAAAATGATTTGAGTAGCTCTCGCGCCGGATCTCGCCGTCGGAAACAATATCCAGCCCGGCCAACTCCTGATCCTGGATGGCATTACGGGTCGCATCGTCCTGTGCGTCCTGGAGTAACTCCGGAGCTATCCGCCACAGGTGCCGGGCGCGCACTCGGGATGGAAAGTGACTGGCAAGTTTCGCGCGATCAATCAACCACTCAGGCTAGGGATAGCTTCCAACGGTGGTGCAGGGCAACAGGATATTTTTCATGAGTTAATTCCTCATTTAAGTAGCCGGAGTATTCAGGCGCGGAACTTGTTCAGACTTTCCCTAATGGATACCCTTGAGATTTCCCCGTTGAACCGTCAAGCCCAATTGCGCTATACGCTCACGCAACCTTTTGGCGCTTGCTTTGCCGCCACCCAGCAACACCGGCGCGTGCTCATAAAACAACATTAAACTCTCAACCGCCTCTGCATTATAGGGATCCAGTTCGACTGCAATTTCCATTTCCTTTCCGGACCTGCGCGCCACTGTAATTGCCTCATACCATGGCAGATCATTAGCCAACCTCCCCAGAGACTTTCCCAGCCAATGATGACTCTCGGAATCCCGTGGCTGCATTTGGACTTCACGCTCAAAAACCCGCACCGCTTGTTGGAAATGCCCTCTCCTATACAGGGTAAGCCCTGCCGCAAACTGACTGCCATCAGCAAGTATTGGACTCGCCAGACAGGACAGTAGCAGGCACACAGAGAACATCCGGGAATATCCAGGGCAGATAAGCATTTATTGACAGCTTAGGCTGGAACCCGCTGACTTTCCAGAGCGCCAGTTCGGAAACCGGAATCCATCTCCATACTGCGTCAGTGTGTTTTTTATTGTTATCGTCATCAGCCCAGGCAACGCCGAATGAAGCGCCGGTTACAGACCGGAACCATCCATGGAGTAGATCACCCAAATCTTGGTGTACCCCTGCGTGTCCCAAATTCCGGTCCACGCCTTCGGAATGGTGACGGCTTCTCCGGCATTGATCACCTGAACCGTGCCATCGGTTGAAGTCAGCGTTACCCCGCCATCAAGAAAATACATAAACTCATCCACGCCATAGGGCTGGGTGATTTCAGCGTACACCTTGCCGGATTTGTACATGCCCGAGGCAAACTTCCCGTCGCCGCTTTTCTGGGACGTGATGTCCAGTGTGGTGTTGCCGTCATGGGTGGATTTGATCATGCCGGCGCGGTCAAACATGGCGCCAGCGAGGTCTTCCTTGCCCATCTTTGCCGGGTGGACCTGACCTGGTTCGGCGTTGACAGCCGGATTCAAGCCGCTGAACGACAGTATTGCAAGGGAAATAGCCAGGATTGTGCGCATGGGGAGTTGCTCCAGATTGGGTATCCGAACTATAGAGCCTCACCGGCGCGCCGCCAATGGTCACGCCCGCTTGCACTAATCCCGTCAATGCATTGAAATTACACCATGTCACTGACCGAAAAACATCATATTCAAATCCAGGTTAAAACCGCGTTTATTCCGGAACAGTCCGCGCCAGATCAAAATCACTACGTGTTTGCCTACACCATCACCGTGATCAACCGCGGCACGGTGCCGGCGACATTGCTGCGCCGGCATTGGGTAATAACCGACGCCAATAATCATGTGCAAGAAGTGCGCGGCGATGGCGTGGTCGGCCAGCAGCCGCATCTGGCACCGGGACAGGCCTTTCGCTACACCAGCGGCGCCATTCTGGAAACGCCGGTGGGATGTATGGAGGGGAGTTACAGCATGGTGGCGGATGATGGGGTCAATTTCGAGGCGCCCATTCCGGCCTTTAATCTGTCCCGTCCCCATACCTTGAACTGATGGCGACCTACGCAATTGGCGATCTGCAAGGCTGCCTGGAGGAATTGCTCGAACTCCTCAAGCGCATCCGCTACAACATCCGGCGTGATCGGCTCTGGTTCGTGGGAGATCTGGTCAATCGCGGACCGGCGTCACTGGAGGTCCTGCGCTTCGTTTCCGGTCTCGGGGATTCCGCCATCACCGTACTCGGCAATCACGATCTGCATTTGCTGGCCGTGGCCGCGGGCCAGACTAGGCCGCGGCGCAAGGACACACTGGATGACATCCTGCGCGCGCCGGATCGGGACTTGCTGCTGAAGTGGTTGCGTCGCCGCCCATTGATGCATCGGGATCGCAAACTGGGATTTGTCATGGTGCATGCCGGCTTGCCGCCACAATGGTCGCTGACCGAGGCCGCGCGCTGCGCGAAAGAAGTTGAGGCGATGCTGGTCTCGCGCCGTATGCCCGCATTGCTTGGGGCCATGTACGGCAATGAGCCGGAAATCTGGGACAAAAAGCTCCGCGGCCATGACCGTCTGCGCTTCATCATTAACAGTTTCACGCGTCTGCGTTATTGCGATGACGACGGTCGCGCCGCCTGGGAAGAGAAAGGTGCGCCCGGAAGCCAGCGCGCGCCATTCAAACCGTGGTATGCAGTACCGCTGCGCAAGTCGAGAAGCACAAATATATTATTTGGCCATTGGTCCACGGTACATCTGGGCGCCCGGCAGAATTTTGCCGCCGCGAATGTTATTCCACTGGACCGGGGTTGCGTCTGGGGCGGTGCTTTGGTTGCTTTGCGCCTGGAGGACAAAAAACTGTTCCGCGTAAAATCCCGCCAGCCGAAACTCTTCGAAGACTGAATTTAGCGCGCCATCCCTGGCGCAATTGCCTCTCCCTGACTGCGGTGCAGTACCGCGAAGTCCATTCCACCCTCCATGGGAAATGTATTCTCCTTGGTGCCGCGTGATGAACTATAGATTCTCCATGGGCGCGTGTAATCGCCCCGCGCTGGTAGGACTGTGTCACGCCCGGGAGGTAGAATCACACTTGCAATAGGGCGCGCAGTTCATGGCGCTTTCGTTGCCATGACAACTGTCCTGCCAAATCCCCACCAGCGATCCTGCGGCGGCGCGATGCTCTGAACGTCATGGAAACCCGCCGACTTCAGCCGCATGATCAAATCAATACCGTAATCGCGGTATACCAATGCCGTGCCGGGACCCCGTATGGGATCATCGTGAAACTCCGCTGGCATCAGGTATTCCACACGACCGTTCACCAGTCGTGCCCGTACGCGGGTGGTCGGGAAATCATACAACGGCACCGTAAGCACCAGCGCCCCGCCCGGTCGCAGTACCCGGTGAATTTCGGAAAAACCCAGTGCATCATCCGGCACATGCTCGAAGACTTCGGTGCTCACACACAGGTCAAAAAGATTTGATGCATATGTGAGGCGCTGCACATCCTGACATTCCACGCCATTAATTACTGTGCCCGGCGCGACGCCATCCAGATATTCCGAGCAAATCAGCTTGCCACTGTGTCCATGCAGATAATCATGGATGGGACCGAAAGCCGCCAGTTCATATACCAGCATTTTCGCCAATGCCGGGAAGTTCTCAACCAGGGCCGCCACCACCGACATCGCCACTGGATTCGCCCCGCAACAAATGCAACGCACCGCATGTTCGTTATCGTTGAATTTGACCAGAATGGGAAAGTTACAGAACAGACAGTGCTCAACACCTATGCGCAGACTCCGTAGCCGGGAGATCGCCCACGCCGTGCGGATCCGCCGGATCAGGCGCACGGTGCGGTGACAGCGCCATGGGTCAGCGAACGCTCCAGCACAACAAAACTGAAGGACAATGATGTTTCCGGGTTAGCGGCCATATTCTCCCGCCGAACCTCGCGCCAAGCCGGCCCATGCAGTTGCTCCCAACCCGGAAAATGTGTGTCACCTTCGAATTCCCCATGAATTTCGGTGAGATAAATTCTGCCGGCCTTTGGCATGAACTGGGCATAGAGATCAGCCCCGCCCATGATCATGATCTCCTCTACGCCACGACAATGCTCCAGCACGGCGTCTGCACCGTGCAGCACCGTACACCCCGGCGCGGTAAAACCTTTGTCCCGGGTCAGAACGATATTCTCTCTGCCCGGCAACACACGCCCGATGGAGTCGTGGGTCTTGCGCCCCATGACAATAGGTTTGCCCAGGGTGATGCGTTTGAAATTCTTCAAGTCTTCCGGCAGGTGCCAAGGCAGGCCACCATTGGCGCCGATGACGCCACGCCGATCCATGGCGACGATGAGGGAGATGACCATGGCGCGTTTCAGATGGCGATAGGCGCCGCGATGGCGGGGTGATGCTGATAATTCTCCAAACGGAAGTCTTCATAGCGAAAATCGAACAAAGACTTTACCTCCGGATTGATCTGCATGGTCGGCAACGGCAACGGCGCCCGTTGCAGTTGTAACGCGGCTTGCTCCAGATGATTGACGTACAGATGGGCATCTCCCAGGGACAGGATAAATTCCCCCGGCTTCAAACCCGTAACCTGGGCCATCATTAAAGTCAGCAACGCATAAGACGCGATATTGAATGGCACACCGAGGAAAATATCCGCGCTGCGCTGATACATCTGGCACGAGAGCCGGCCATCGGCCACATAGAATTGAAAAAAGGCATGACAGGGCGCCAGGGCCATGCGATCAATCTCACCCACATTCCAGGCGCTGACAATCAGCCGGCGCGAATCGGGATTGACGCGGATCTGATTTTCCACGGCACTGATCTGGTCAATGGTGCGGCCATCCGCCGCGCGCCAACTGCGCCATTGCACCCCATACACTGGCCCC
>JAYUHG010000058.1:0-2360 GCA_043767195.1 Gammaproteobacteria bacterium
ACCACCCCGTCAAATCACCACTGACGGAAAACGAAAACTTGAGTAGCAACTACGAAGCAGCGGATATAGAAGTCCTCACCGGGCTGGACCCGGTACGCAAACGTCCGGGCATGTACACCGATACCTCCCGGCCAAACCATCTCATCCAGGAGGTGGTGGACAACAGTGTGGACGAGGCCATCGTCGGCCACGCCCGCACCATCGGCGTCATCCTGCACAAAGACGGCTCCGCCACCGTCAGCGATGACGGTCGTGGTATGCCCGTGGACAAACATCCAGGCGAGAAAGTCTCCGGCGTAGAAGTGATCCTCACGCGCCTGCACGCCGGCGGCAAATTCTCCAACAAGAATTATCGTTTCTCCGGCGGCTTGCACGGCGTCGGCGTATCCGTGGTCAATGCCCTGTCCAAACAACTGGAAGTCTGGGTGCGGCGCGATGGCAAGGAATACAACATGTCCTTCGCCGGCGGCTATCCCAAATCCAAACTGGAAGTGGTGGGGGAGGTGGGCAAGCGCAACACCGGCACCACTATCCGCTTCTGGCCGGACCCAAAATATTTCGACACCATGGTAATTTTGATTCCAAAACTGCGGCACCTGTTACGCGCCAAGGCCGTGTTGTGCCCGGGTCTGACGGTGAAACTGGAAGACGAAAAGAGCGGCGAGAAAGAGCAGTGGTATTACGAAGACGGCATTCGCGGTTATCTGACCGAGGCCCTTGGCAGCCAGGAGTTGCTGCCGCCGGAGCCATTCATAGGCTCCATGACCGGGGATCACGAGGCCGTGGACTGGGCCGTGCATTGGTTGCCCAATGAGGGCGAGTTGGTGCAGGAAAGTTATGTGAATCTGGTGCCCACCACCCAGGGCGGCACCCACGTCAGCGGCCTGCGCCAGGGCTTGTTGGACGCCATGCGCGAATTTTGCGAATCCCGCAATCTGTTGCCGCGCGGCGTGAAACTGTCCGCGGAAGATGTGTGGGAGCGTTGTTGCTATTTGTTGTCCGTGAAAATGGATGAACCCCAATTCGCCGGCCAGACCAAGGAGCGCCTCACCTCCCGGGAGTCCAACACCTTTATCTCGGGGCTGGTTCACGACGCCCTGAGTCAGTGGCTGCACCAGCATGTGGAAATGGGCGAACGCATCGCGGCCCTGGCCATTGATCACGCCCAGCGGCGCTTGAAGGCGGACAAGAATGTAGCGCGCAAGAAAATCACCGGCGGCCCAGCCTTGCCCGGCAAACTGGTGGACTGCACGATTCAGGATTTAACCGTCACCGAATTGTTTCTGGTAGAGGGTGATTCCGCCGGCGGCTCCGCCAAACAGGCGCGCAATCGGGAGTTTCAGGCGGTCATGCCACTGCGCGGCAAGATACTGAATTCCTGGGAAGTGAGTCCGTCGGAGGTGCTGGCATCCAAGGAGGTCCACGATATCGCCGTGGCCATCGGTGTGGATCCCGGCTCCGCGGATCTGACCGGTCTGCGCTACGGCAAGGTCTGCATTCTGGCCGATGCAGACTCCGATGGTCTGCATATCGCCACCTTGCTGTGTGCCCTGTTCGTGAAACATTTCCGGCCCCTGGTAGAAAAAGGCCATGTGTTCGTGGCCATGCCGCCCCTGTTCCGGATTGATATCGGCAAGGATGTGTACTACGCCCTGGATGAAGCGGAAAAGCAGGGCGTACTGGACAAGATCAGCGCCGAAAAAAAACGCGGCACGGTGAATGTGCAACGCTTTAAGGGTTTAGGAGAAATGAATCCGTTGCAGCTACGGGAGACCACCATGACCCCTGCGACCCGGCGCCTGGTGCGATTGACCCTGATCGCCGGCAGCAAGCCCGACGAAATGCTGGACATGCTGCTGGCCAAACGCCGCGCCGGGGATCGGAAGGAATGGCTGGAATCCAAGGGTCATCTGGCGGCGGTGTGATTGTGAAGGTCCGATCCAACCATATGAACGATGCACGAATCACCACAATCACGCCGCCACCTTTGGCCCGCGGTATTTCTACGCCGCGCAGCGTTCCGGATTATTCTCTTGTCCATCATGGGAGTTGACGGCCTCCAGCAACTCCTGTATCTCGTTTATGGGCACCATGTGGGCATTGGGAGTCCGCAATAACAATTGCAGATACATTAGTGTCAGTTCCTGTTCTTGTTCCCGATTCATCGTCGTCTCTCCTCTGGTTTGCGGAGAACATGTTGCCTGCGGGGGGTGACATGGGCGTGATCAGCATATGAAGCTTATGTGACATGGCCAGGCGCACATCGGTTTTTATACCCCACG
Organism: Gammaproteobacteria bacterium; assembly: GCA_043767195.1. GTDB lineage: Bacteria > Pseudomonadota > Gammaproteobacteria > Eutrophobiales > Eutrophobiaceae > 2-02-FULL-61-13. The sequence goes on from JAYUHG010000058.1 coordinate 2,283, forward strand.
CCTGGCACCGGTTCTCCATAGGGGTCAATGGGTTATGCTGCTGCCCGGTAACTCTTGGCGGTTTATATAGAGGGGGAT
>JAYUHG010000059.1:0-5589 GCA_043767195.1 Gammaproteobacteria bacterium
TGAGCCGCAGTATCTCCACCCCGGCTTCTGCCACCCCGCGCCGTTCACGCCGGATCTGTTTGCGCGGTTTGGAAGACAGGGTGTCGAGAAAATCCTGAAAGTCGCGGTAACCTGGATTATGCCAATGGAACTGGCAGGTGTGACGTGGTAACAATTCCGCGTTGCCAAGCCAGTCAGATGTCGGTGCATCCGGGAACAGGCAATGCCAGGAAGACAGCCGATTACGCTGCGCGAATTCCAGCACCGATTCCAGCAGCAGGGCGCGCATCTCATCGGGATGTTTCACTTCGTCATGGACCAGAAAGCGCGGGCCGCTCACTGGTGTAAAGGGAATCGCCGAAACCAGCTTTGGATAGTAGCGTCCGCCGGCCCGCTCATAGGCCTCGGCCCAGGACCAGTCAAAGACAAACTCGCCATGGGAATTGCCGCGCAGATAAAGTGGCAACGCGCCCAAGAGTGTTGTTCCACTGAACACCACAAAGTGGCAGGGGCGCCAGCCATGGGCGATGAGGCAATCATGCTCTTCCAGTCCGGATAGAAAGGCATGGGAGACGAAGGGATTCTCGCTTCCCGCCAGGGCGTCCCAGTGGGCTGCGGGAATATCCGACAGCCGCTGCACCTGTTGCACTCGCCACATGCCGGGGCTGACGTCCGCGTTCAAGCGGATGGGTAAGGACGAGAGATCAGCGCGCCGTAACGGCAACATTGGCGCCGATGGCGGCGGTCAGGGAGCGTTTGGATCCAGCCAGGGAAAATGCCGCGTCACGGTAATCCCCGCCCGCGAGGCGATATCTGAATGTGAGCATACTGCCATTCATGATTTGCACTAGAGGCGCTGACTGCGCTTTCTGCTCGACGATATAGGCGATCACATATTCCACCCACTGGCTGGTGGCGAGGCAGGCAGCATCATTTGCGGAGCGGTTCGTGGGCGCCCAACGATCCACCTGCAACGTCGGGCAGTGGCCTTTGTCAAAGCCCGCCAGTCCGCCGCCCAGGGTAAATCGGGCGCGGAGGGCGCCGACGCCGTCGCGATAGAACTCCAGGGTTTGCCCGGAGCTGTTTTTTATTCGGGCGGTGACCGCCTCAGCCTGGGTACCCTCCAGGCGCTGGTTGACCACGGCCCACTGGGCTGATGCCATGGATGACATTAACAGCAGCGTCACGGTGGCTATCAGGGGTAACGGGTTCATGGGCGCGGGTATCGAAGCAGGACGGGGCAGGGCAGCCGGTTAGCGCGGTTCCTCACCGCCGTGGGTGTAAATGGGAAATGGCATGACATTTTCTCCCTTGCCCACTTGGCCGACGATTTTGGCTACTCCCTGCTTGCTGACCTCGTCAATGCGGATCACCGCATGCAGGGGGATAAAGGTCCGGTTCACATTGCGAAACTCGGATTTCAGGTTTTCCTCTGAGGGGTCCAATACCACGGAGGATTTCTGCCCAAACACCAATTTGTCCAACTCCACGAACCCGAACATACCGCCCTGGCTGACGTTGCGGGCATAGATCTCGTAGACCTTGCCTTGATTGTGAAACAGGACCTTATAGATGGGCTTTTTCGACATGGGAGGTGGCCGGGTGAAACGGCTGGTAATGTTAACACAGGCGCTTCAGCCAGCCGGGCGTAGTACGGCCCCAGGGAAGCCGGGGAGCGAGTGTCTGCGGGCCTTTTGAGAACACTGCATTTTGCATGACAAAGTGATAGAATTCTTCCTTATTAAACATGACGCTATATTTGTTTTCGAGAATCTGAGTTAACAGTGGCGCAGGCATCCAAAAAGCGTATTTCTGGCATGAGCCTCGGCGGTAACCTGTCGGCGAATCTGCGTGAGATCAGCGTTATGGCGCTGGCGGTGGCCGCCCTGTTTCTGGCCTTGGCGCTGTTTTCATTCCATCCTGATGATCCTGGTTGGTCCCAGGCGGTGTCGCCCGGCACGATTCACAATCTGGGTGGCGTGGTGGGCGCCTGGGTGGCCAATATCCTCCTGTACCTGTTCGGACATCCCGGTTATCTGTTGCCGTTGGCTTTTGCATTTGACGGCTGGCGGTTGCTGCGCGCCCGTCATCAAAAGCTGGATTGGGATCGGTTGCATGTGGGCCTGCGCGCTGCGGGCTTTCTGCTGACACTGATAGGTACCTGCGGCCTGGCATGGATGTACTTCCAGACCGGAGATGCCCTGCCACGGGGTATCCGCGGCGCCGGTGGCGTACTGGGTGATGCCATGGGTTCCCTGGTAACGGGCGCGCTGGGGGATCTGGGAGGTACGCTGACACTATTAGCCATCATGATCATGGGTATCACCCTGTACACCGGGTTGTCCTGGCTCTGGGTCATGGATTGCACCGGATTCTGGTCTCTGGAATTATGGAATCGCGCTGTTTACCATTTCTCCCAGGCACAGGACGAAGCCGAAGGGCGCCGCGCCCGCAAAGTGCGCGAAACCGTGGTGCAAAAGGAGAAACAGAAAGTAGAGCATCGCCTGCCGCCACGTATAGAGCCGACCATTGCGGAGCCCACGCCCGGGATCCGCGTGGAGAAGGAAAAGCAGGAAAACCTGTTTGCTCCACCGGCGGATTCCGTCCTCCCGCCATTGAATATTCTCGCTGACCCGACACCGGCCAAGGGGCGCTATTCCAAGGAAGCCCTGGAAGCCATGTCGCGCCAGGTGGAATTGAAGTTGCGGGACTTTGGTGTGGACGTGCAGGTGGTGGCGGTTAATCCCGGCCCCGTGATAACGCGCTTTGAGCTGGAACCGGCCCCGGGTGTCAAGGGCAGCCAGATCACTAATCTGTCAAAAGACCTGGCGCGTTCTCTGTCCGTGGTCAGTGTGCGCGTGGTGGATGTGATCGCCGGCAAGTCGGTTATTGGTCTGGAAATCCCCAACGAATACCGGCAACTGGTCACTTTGGGCGAAATGCTGAAATCCAGCGAGTACGAGGCCATGGAATCTCCCATCGCCCTGGCCCTGGGCCGGGATATCAGTGGGCGACCGGTGGTGACGGATTTGAGTCGCATGCCGCACCTGCTGGTGGCGGGTACCACCGGTTCCGGCAAGTCGGTGGCGTTAAACGCCATGATCCTGAGCATCCTGTACAAATCCACGGCCCGGGATGTGCGTTTGATCATGATCGATCCCAAGATGCTGGAGTTGTCGGTGTACGAAGGCATTCCGCATTTGCTGACACCGGTGGTCACCGACATGAAAGAGGCCGCTAATGCCCTGCGCTGGTGCGTGGCGGAGATGGAACGGCGTTACAAGTTGATGGCGACGCTGGGGGTGCGCAACGTGGGCGGATACAACCGCAAAGTGCGCGAGGCCGCTGGCAAGGGCGCAGCGCTGAAGGATCCGTTCTGGAAGCCGGGCATGGCCGGTGACGAGGCGTCGCCGCTGGCGGAGTTGCCCCTAATCGTGGTCATCATTGATGAGTTGGCGGACATGATGATGACCGTGGGCAAAAAAGTGGAAGAGTTGATTGCGCGCCTGGCGCAGAAGGCCCGCGCCTCCGGGATTCATCTGATTGTGGCCACCCAGCGGCCATCGGTGGACGTCATCACCGGGCTGATCAAAGCGAATATTCCGTGCCGCATTGCGTTTCAGGTGTCTTCACGGGTGGACTCCCGCACGATTCTGGATCAGATGGGGGCGGAGAGTCTGCTGGGTCACGGCGACATGCTGTTCCTGCAGCCGGGGACGAGCATCATTGAACGAGTACATGGCGCCTTTGTGGACGATGATGAAGTTCACAAGGTGGTGAACAATATTCGCGGTCGGGGCGCGCCGGATTATCTGGAAGAGATATTGCGTAGTCCGTCGGAAGGAGGCGCCGATGCCATTCCCGGCGTGGATGCCGCCAACAATGAAGCCGATGCGCTTTACGATGAAGCGGTGCGTATCGTCACCGAGTCGCGCAAGGCGTCCATATCTTACATCCAGCGGCGGCTCAAGATTGGCTACAACCGCGCCGCGCGCATGGTGGAAGAAATGGAGAAGAGCGGGTTGGTGGGGCCGCTGGAGAGCAACGGCAATCGCGAAGTTTTGGCGGCACCGCCGCCGGTGGATTGAATGAATAGCTACAAGCGACAAGCGACAAGCTACAAGGTAAACACGCCCAGCCGATTTGGCCTAACGCGAAATTTAGTTGTTTTCCTTGTAGCTTGTAGCTTGTCGCTTGTAGCTGCCGCTCAGGAACTTGGCGTGCAAGACAAACCCCTGCGCGACTTCCTGCAAGGACTGGAGTCCTTCAGCGCCGGTTTCGAGCAAAAACTGTTCAGTGAATTTGATGAGGTGCTGGAAACTTCCGTGGGCACGGTGTACATCCAGCGTCCGGGGAAATTCCAGTGGGCGTATTTCGAGCCTTATATCCAGTCCATCATCAGTGACGGCACGGCACTCTGGATCTATGACGAGGATCTGCAACAGGCTACGGTCAAGGATGTCACCCATTCTTTGGGGGATTCGCCGGCCTCCATATTGGATGGGTCGGGTGATATTGATGCCCATTACGTGCTCCTGAATACCGGGATTCAAGAGGCTGTGGAGTGGCTGGAACTCACGCCCCGGGACGCGGATTCCGACTACACCACACTCCGGTTGGGATTCACCGGTGGTGATTTGGCCGGGATGGTGATGTTTGACAACCTTGGGCAACGCACCGAGATCACCTTCAAGGATGCGCGGCGCAATACGAAGTTAAACCCCGCATTATTTATCTTCACGCCGCCGCCCGGACTGGATGTCATTGACAGCCGCGTGGCGCCCGCGCAATAAACCGCTGGTAGCCGGATCGCGCCGGTGGCACGATCCGAACCCGTATCCCACGGATGTGCCCCGTTGAGCAATAACGAATATCAGCCTTTGGCGGAACGTTTGCGCCCCCACACCCTGGAGGCGTTTACCGGTCAGGCTCACTTACTGGCACCGGGACGGCCATTGCGCCGCGCCATTGAAAGCGGGCGTCTGCATTCCATGGTCTTATGGGGGCCACCAGGCACTGGCAAGACTACTCTGGCGCGACTGGCTGCCGATGGCTGTAACGCGCAATTCCTGCAACTGTCCGCGGTATTGTCCGGGGTCAAGGACATTCGCGAGGCCATCGAACGCGCCCAGCAATACCGCGCTGCCTACGACAAGGACACGGTACTGTTTGTGGACGAGGCCCATCGTTTCAATAAATCCCAGCAGGATGCCTTTCTGCCCCATGTGGAAAACGGCACCATCACTTTTATTGGCGCCACCACGGAGAATCCCTCCTTTGAATTGAATAATGCGCTGCTGTCACGGGTGCGGGTATATGTGTTGAAGGCCCTGACCCGGGACGACTTGGCAGGCATTGTGCGGCGGGCATTGATGGATACGGAGTCCGGTCTGGGTGTGCGCGGGTTGACCCTGGCGCCGGAGGCGCTGGATTCTTTGCTGCACACCGCCGATGGTGACGCGCGGCGTTTGTTGAATCTGGTGGAGATCTGCGCCGATCTGGCCCATGACAAAAATATTGATGCCAAGCTGGCGCTGGATGTGGTCAGTGGCAGTGCCTTGCGGCGCTTCGACAAAGGCGGCGAGGCGTTCTATGACCAGATCTCGGCAT
>JAYUHG010000060.1:0-2353 GCA_043767195.1 Gammaproteobacteria bacterium
CGCACCGTCAAGGGTAGGTGGCCTGAGTGCTCCCATGTCATCGCTCCTCATATTTCAGTATCCAACATCAGTCCGCGTCTACACGGCGCATCGCGATACGATAATACGGCACAAAATCACCGTCGCCGGTAGCCACTTCGAGCCGTTCCTCGAAGCCATAATCCTTGGGCATCAGAATCTTGCGCGCACGGGTCCAGTGCTGACCATGGTCCGGCAACACATCGGCGAAAACCAATTGCTGGTCGCGCACATCAACCTGGTAATCATGCACACTGCCGCTATCAGTGTAAGCCCGGGCGGTGAGAATGCTGGGCGTGGCAATCATCGTACCCACCACCACGAATGCGCTGTGGGTATCCACGCTGCCATCAGGCAGTGGGTAGCTGGCTTCCATGCGCAGGCCAATGAAACGCCCCCCCGCCTCTGCTTGTCCGGATACAGTCTTGCTGAATGTTCCTCGACCATCGGCGAACTCTCCATGGCCGGCAAAATCCCCCAGCAGGAATGCCAGTTGCGCCAGCAGTGGGCCGGGGGTAATCGGGTCATGTAGTTGTTTGCTCATATCTCGGCGCCGGGCGCAGTGCGGGATTGCCGCCCAGCTTAGGGTAATGGGACCTGGCAGGGAATAAGGCACCGGTGCGGTGGAGCCATTTTCCACCCAGGCAAAAGTAAGTTAGCCTTGTGTCATGGTACGCAACCGCGACATCAGCGAAGCAGACAAGGCCCTGTTCCGCGCCCATGTGGGCAAGGTCGGTCGCATTCGCGCGAATAGCAAGGTATCAACCAAACCCCGCCCTCCGCCTCCCATCCCACGCCAAACCCTGGCTGATGAAGAATTGGTGCTGGAGGAAATGGCCAGCCTGGAGTTCGATCCCGCCGAAATTGAAACCGGGGAAGAACTGCTCCATCGAGGTCCCGGTTTGCAGGATCGCCAGTTCCGGCGTCTGCGGCGTGGGCAGTTTCGGGTTGAAGGGGAATTGGACCTGCACGGCTTCACCGCCGATGCGGCCCATCTGGCCGTGGCGGGGTTCTTGACTCGGGCACGCAAGGAAGGCAAACGCTGTGTGCGCATTATCCACGGCAAGGGCCGCGGCTCTCGCCATGGCCGCCCGGTGTTGAAGACACGTGTGCATTTCTGGTTGCGGCAAAGAAAAGACGTACTGGGCTTCAGCTCGGCCGTGCCCACCGATGGTGGGACCGGGGCAGTGTACGTCTTGCTGAAAAAGGCTTAGCACGGCGCCCACAGTGAAATGAATATGAAAACCGGCATCACCGAAAAAATCCGGCGCATACTCACCTTGATTCGCGCCGACACGGACCTGGAGCAATCAGTTATCCGTACTACTGCCTGCGCATTGCTTGGCATTTATTCCTTTGTAGTTGTGCGAATGGATCTGGCCGCCGCGAGTATCGCCTGGATGTATCTGGCCGCTCTGCCCTACTGTCTGGCCATCATCGTCTGGAGCAAGCTTGACCCGGGGCCAAACCCTGAACGGCGCCTGCTTTCCATAGCTGCTGACGTGGGCACCACCAGCTATGCGCTGGCGTTCGGAGGCGAGATGCTGGCGCCTTTCATAGTGGTATATTTCTGGTTAATCCTGGGACATGGGTTGCGATTCGGTACTCGCTACCTTGTTGTTACCGCCGCGCTCAGTATGCTCGCGTTTCTGGCGGTACTGATTATCAGCCCATATTGGTCGCTCCACCTGGCAATTGGCGCGGGCATACTGGTCGGCATGGTGGCCCTGCCCGCGTATGTGGCCATTCTGCTGCGGCGCTTGCAGGGAGCCGTGGCTGCGGCCGAACACGCCAACCAGGCCAAGTCGCAATTTCTGGCCAATATGAGTCATGAAATCCGAACGCCATTGAATGGCGTCATTGGCATGAGCGAACTGCTCGGCACTACCAGAATGGATGCGGAGCAGCGGGATTTTGTCGCCACGATCCAGGCCTCGGCCCGCAACCTGCTGTTGCTGCTGGAAGACATTCTGGACATCTCCCGTATTGAAGCCGGCAAGCTGAGTGTTGCCAGCCTGCCGTTCGACCTCTATGTCGTACTCAAGGCCACGCAACGAATGCTTGCGCCTCTGGCTGAGGAAAAAGGCCTGCGTTGCACATTGCATATCGCCCCGGAGACACCCTACCGGCTATTGGGGGATGAACAACACCTGCGCCAGGTGCTGATTAATCTGATCAGTAATGCCATCAAATTCACTGACTCGGGATTTGTACATGTACAGGTCGCAGTGGCAGGGCAGATACGGAACTCCGTACGTGTACGCTTCGAGATCATAGATACCGGGATCGGCATCGCTCCAGAATTGCATGAGCGCGTGTTTGAAAAATTTGTGCA
>JAYUHG010000061.1:0-2344 GCA_043767195.1 Gammaproteobacteria bacterium
TTGCGCATCATGTAACTGTGGGAGTCATAAAGATTGCCCAGATTTTTTACCCGGCTGATGAATGGCGTGACCAGCATGTCGTAGCCCGGATTCGGTGACATCCATGAAAATGTGAATGCCAGGTACAGGCCCAGCGCGCCGATGCGGCTTTGGTCATCGGGGTGTACCAATTGGGCGTGGGCGATGGTGTAGGGGACAGTCTGCTGCCCAAATTCGTTGCGTAGTGCGGCGAAATTGGCCACGGCCACGCGCACGGCCCGGTCACCAATGGCATGGGCGTGAATGGCGAAGCCGTCCTGGGCCAGGGCACGCATGTAGTTGCGGATGAATGCTTCGTCGTGTTCCAGACGGCCATAATTGATTTCGCACTGGCGCGGGTGAAAGCCATGTTGGGTGCGGAATTTCTTAATCTGACTGGCCGAGGAATAGTTTTCCGGTTTGGACTGCACCGCCCGGCACGGCTCGTCCTCCAGATCCACGTAGCCGATGATTTCAATTCCCGGCTCAGCGGCTGTGGTCTTGAACAGCGGTTGTTTGTACGGACGCAGCACGGCGGCATTGGCTAATGTCGGCGGATCCGTGTAGGGGTTCCCTTCCAATACTCCGTCAATGAAAATCTTCGCGGCGTTGGCCTTGATCAGCGCATGGGTTGCATATTGCTTACGGGTTTGGCGCAGAGCTTCCAACACCCGCTCGATCTGAACCAAGCCAGTGCCTTTGGCGCGATAGGCACTCAGTTCCGGAAACAGCGCCGCGGTGAGACGGAAATTCATTTCATTGCGTTGCGCCAAGTTCTCGAACAGCGGCAACACGGCGGGCGCAGTGGCGGCGTCCTGTACGGACGTGATCCCGCGTCCTGACAGTACGCCCGACAATAGCGACATTTGTTCGATGCCAATCTGGTTAAAGCCCCAAAGATCCGGTGGATTCACCAGCAGCCGCGCACCCTCGCTCAATGCGCCATTGGGTGTGCTGTCGGTGCCAACGCCGATATATTCCCGATACGCCGGAAAATGTGTGCCCAGTGTCGCGGCGCTGAGCCCCACGCGCCGGCCCTGACTGTCCGTGGCCAGCGCCAGTGCCGCGCTGTTGACGGCTGCATGATGGCCGTCATTACCGCGCAGCAGGATGGGGACTTTCTTTGACGCCGCATCCAGGGCGGCGCGCAAGGTCGGCATTGTTTTGCTGGTCTGATTGCCAGCGGCGAAATTCCACTGGTTCACCATCAGCCAGCCATCGGTGAGAGGAAATTTATCCAGGCAAGCTTTTACTTGGGCCGATATTTGTTCCAGCGGCAGGGGTTCGCTGTTGAGGTCGCAGGCATTGGGCTGTACCAGGCCGAGTACATGTACATGAGTATCGTGCAGCCCGGGCAGCACCATCTTGTCGTCGAGACCGATGATTTTGGTTTCATACCCCACGAAGGCGCGGGCATCGGAATTGCTGCCGACAAAGACAATCCGATCACCGCGCACGGCAATGGCCTGGGCCACGGTGTGTTCGGGGTCCGCGGTGTAGACATAGCCATTCAGGTACACCGTGTCGGCCGCGGGCACATTGGCAACAATGGGGGCTGGAATCGCCGTGGCAGGCACAGGCTCCGTGGTTGCCGGCGGTGGCGTTTCCGTCTGATTGCAGGCGCCGAGTAGCAGGGCGAGTGCCGCCCCGGCCAACGGCCTGTAACGGCGGATCAGATTTAATAGGAGCATGGGAATGTGCCGGAAATGTGCGGAAGCGATGCGGCGGCAATTATACTGCACACCTCCATGCCAGCCATGACTGAAATTCCGGCGCTGACCACCGAATCGCTGCTGCTCGATCTGCGTCGGCTGGGCGTCCATGAAGTCATGATGGCGGTGTGTGATCTGGCCGGCCAATTACGCGGCAAAACCCTGTCTATGGAGAAATTTGCCGCCAGTCTGGGGCCGGGCTGCCCCTTCCCACCCATATTCCCGGTGACGGACTTCGCCGACGTAGTCATGCCGGTGCGGGCCGGCGACGCGCTGGATCGGCTTGGGGATGGGCGCGTACAAGTGGCGCTGGAGAGCCGTCGGGAGCTGTCACTGCCTGGCGCCAGACCGAGCGCCTTGTTTCTGGCGCAGATGACCGGAGTTGAAGCGCAATGGGATGCGCGCACACATTACGGCCAGATACTGGTCCGGGCAGCGGAGCAGGGTTTCCAACCGTTGCAGTCCCTGGAGTACGAGTTCACCCTGCTGCAGGAATCCCGGGACACGGTGCAGGCGCGTCAATTCCGGGATCTGTTGCCATTCGGCGCGCAATCAGACTTGTATGGAGTCTGGCGCACCCTGGCGCAGGCCGAGTTTTGGTCCGGGCTGAAAGA
>JAYUHG010000062.1:0-2336 GCA_043767195.1 Gammaproteobacteria bacterium
AATAAACAGGGATGGAACAAAGTGAATACCGGACCAGAGCAACAGACCGATAATGAGTAATGTCATAACCAACTCCCGCGTGTTGATTTAAACTAGGTAAACTCTGAATAAGTCCATCCTGGACTTATCAGAGGACGGCAGAAAATAGCTCCTGCATTTTCTGCATTTCCGCCATCCATGGCGGTCAGCAGCAAAAAACGTGGTTTTTGCTTTCCTCACATTTTCAATGACTTGAAAGTCATTGAAAATGGCGGTGCATCCCTGCACCACGGAACCTCTGAACTTGTTCAGAGGTTCCTTAGTTATCAGGCGGAGGAATTTTCCGTGGCGATCACGGAGAACCCGGTCGCCTGACGGTAATACTTCAGCGCCCCGGTAACATCTCCCTTCTGTTCCAGCAATTGCCCCAACTCGCCGCAGGCATCAGCGCCGGGGCGAACCTGCAAACTTTCCTCCAGCCAGACCTGGGCCCGATCATTCTCGCCGACGCGTCTGGCCAACCGTCCCAATGCCAGCAATAAATCGGCGTCGCGACCATGGCGCTTGAGCCAGCCTTCGGCAATACGCAGTTGCCGCGCCGGGTTTGCTCCCTGCACCTGGCCAAATAATGCCGCCAGCGCCGGATCCCAGACATCGGCCAGGGCATCACTGAGCAGCGCTTCACAATCCGGGCTGGGGCCATACCGTAGCCGCTGGCGCACATACTGGGCGATCAGCCCTGGCTCGCGCCGCGAACCGGAACCCAATCCGGACCAGGCGGCCTTGAGCCGATCCTCGCTTTCGGCTGCCGAGAGTATTCCCGTGATAATGCGCCATTCCAGAACCTGCGCCCGATCCGCCTGCATCTCATCGGATTTTTTCAAGACCCCGAGCAATTGCTGCGCATCCACCCAGGCGTGTCGCTCCATGGCCGCGGTAAGTTGCAGTTTGCGTACCTGGGTCAGGAGCGCTGTATCTCCGCCGGTGGCGGCCAGCCGCTCCAGATCCAGCCGGGCCTGGGGCAATTCCGGCAACAACTCGGACCGCGCCAGAGTCAGACCGACGGCATCACCGCTGGCATCGGCGGCCTGTTGCAAATAATGATCGCGGTGCCGCATCGCGCCTTGGGCGTCAGCGGCCCGCGCCGCGTATAAATACCCCAGAGCCGGATCACATCCCCGCGCCGCCCAACGGCTGAAGTCCCGTTCCGCCATGCGCCATTGGCCGGTGAGCATGCGTCGCAAACCACGCGCCAATAATTCCTCGGCCTGTAACGAGCGCCGATCTCCGCGCCAGCGCCGGATCAGATCCGGGAAACGCAGCAGGCTGCGCAGCAGTTTCCACAGGAAATAAATCAGCAGCGCCGCCGCGAACAACGCGGACAGGAAAAAAACCGCGCTCGTCTCCACGCTCCAGCCGCTCCACACCAGCACCAGCCGGCCAGGGTCGCGTCCGATGACCGTGCCGATGGTAATGGCGGCGAATAGCGCCGCGAAGAAATACAACAGCCACTTCATGGTTGCGTTGCTGGCGGCGGTGTCATGGGCGCCGCACGTTCCCGAATCAGCGCGCGCAGTGTTTCCAGGGACGAGGTAATGTCCGGCGGCGGTGCTGCGGGATCCAGGTCAGACAGAACTTGTAGCCGATCCAGCGCGGCGCGCACCCGGGGATCGGCGCCATTAAACCAGCGTTGCAACCAGTCCGTGGTGGATGTCGCGGCGTCATGCAAGGCGCGTCCATCACGGCGCAACAGCGCCAGACGTGTGGTCTCGATGCGCAGCAGCAGGTTCTGAACCATAGAGTGGCGATCACTGGGCAATGGGGACACACCGGCGGTATTGCGGCTGATGACCACCATGCTGCGCAGCTCCCGCCATATGGACTGCAACAATCCACGCCAGCCTTGAGCCGGCGCTACTCCGTCAACTGTCAGCGCCTCGGCCTGGGCCACCGCGCGTAAAGGCAAGGTTTCCGCGGCAACCGCCAGCGCACCCAGTTCTTCAATCCACTGGCTGTAATCAATCTCCGGCGCCTGCGCCAAACGCAGCAAATCGGCGCCAATCTGACCGCGCACCGCATCCAGTCCCGGCACGTCCAACCCCGCCAGGCGCCGCTCCGCCATACGCAAAGCGGCCTGGGCCGTGCCGGTATCCTGCATTAACGCCAGGCGTTCCTCCGCCAGTATCAGCAGGTATTCGATTTCGGCCAGGGCAAAGTCCGCGTTAGCACTGGTCTGGGTCACCTGATCCAATGCCGCATGGGTTTCATCCAGCCGGCGTTCCATGCCCGCAGCACGATCCGCCAATTCACGCACCTGGGTACGCAGTGCGGCAGCTTCGCGGCTAGCGGCCTCGGTG
>JAYUHG010000063.1:0-5535 GCA_043767195.1 Gammaproteobacteria bacterium
GGCAGCCAGTGCTTCGCGTTGGCTTGCCATTCCGCTGCACTCATCAGCTTTCCATCGGGAGAAATGCTGGCATTGGCAAAACCGCCGATGCGACGATTGAATCCCTTGTGGGGTAGGCGCAAACGAAACGGGATCCCCTCCAGTTCGATTTGCCGGTTCCAGCGCCCGATGCCGTTTTGCGTATCGGCGATGAAATCATCCCGCAACCGCTCATTCAGGGACTGCAGCGCGCCGACCTGTCTCTCCACCAGCTTGCCGTCTGCTACTTCAAGCAACTGATAGGAATCCGCCTTTAACACATGATCGTCGGCAATAACCGTCTCCTGATAACGCCCCTTGAGGCCAGAGCTGAAAAATATCGCGGCATTGGAGGACTGTTCGGCGCCGAATAGATCCACGGTGACGCTGAAATGAAAATTGATATAGCGCTGGATGGTTTCCAGATCGATCACACCCAGTGCGCGCACCGACGCAGGATCCTCCACCTTGTGTTCGCGCATCACCTGTGCCGTTCTCTGCACAATGCGTGAAATGCCGGAGCGGCCCACGAACATATGATGGCCTTCTTCGGTGAGCATGAATTGTGTGGTGCGGGCCAGGGGATCAAATCCCGATTCCGACAGTGCCATTAACTGGAATTTCCCGTCTCGATCAGTGAAATAAGTGAACATGAAAAACGCCAGCCAGTCCGGCGTCTTTTCATTAAATGCACCCAGAATGCGTGGATGATCGGCATCCCCGGAGCGCCGCTCCAGCAGTCCTTCCGCCTCTTCGCGCCCGTCCCGACCAAAATACTTATGCAGCAAATACACCATGGCCCACAGGTGCCTCCCCTCCTCCACATTGACCTGGAACAAGTTGCGCAGGTCGTACATGGACGGCGCGGTCAGGCCCAGATGCCGTTGTTGCTCCACCGAGGCGGGCTCAGTGTCGCCTTGCGTGACAATGATTCGGCGCAGATTAGCGCGGTGTTCGCCGGGCACTTCCTGCCACACTGCTTCGCCCTTGTGTTCGCCGAAGGGGATCTTGCGATCCGCTTGCGGTGGGTTCAAAAAAATCCCCCAACGGTAATCGGGCATCTTCACATAACCGAACTGCGACCAGCCTTCCGGATCCACGCTCACGGCTGTGCGCAGGTAGACATCGTAACCAGGCGTTCCTTCCGGCCCCACCTCTTGCCACCAGTTCAGGAATCCGGGCTGCCAGTGCTCCAGCGCGCGCTGCAGGGCGCGGTCATCAGTGAGATTCACATTGTTGGGAATTTTTTCGCTGTAATTAACGCTCACGTTGAGTTTCTCCTACACCCTGTCCCAGTCAAATTTCGCCTTATTACCCGTGCCGTATACTTTTAATGCGCCGGTGTCGCCCACCGCATTGGGCCGGTTGAAAATCCAGTTTTGCCACGCGCTCAGCCGGGCAAACACACGCGACTCCAGGGTCTCGCCGCTACCAAAGCGGAGATTTGCCTCCATGCCGGTCAATGCATCCGGTGACAGACTGGCGCGCTCCTCCAGCGCCAGCCGGATTTCATCTTCCCAGTCCAGTTCATCCGGAGCCGCGGTGATCAGCCCCAATTGCAGCGCCTCATGCACCGGCAGTTGCCGGCCCAAAGCTTGCCGGACAGGCTGCATCGCCGCGGCGTCATCGTAGTAGCGCGCTGCCAATCGTGACTTGCCGTCCACGCGCGGATAGGCGCCGAAATTCAGTTCGGAAATGGAAATGGTTGGCGCCGCGACGGATGCCGGCGCAAGCTCCTGCATATAGATACGATCCGCCGCCAGCGCAATTTCCAACAGGGTGCCCGCGAAACACGAACCCGATTCAATTAACGCGAACAAGGTGCGCGATGTGACGTCCAATCGCGCCAGAGTGCGACGCAACATGCCGAGGGTTTCGCGCACAAACCAGTGGTCCCCATAGCGCAGTAGTGACTCATCGGCGACATTGACATTTTCGATGCTGCCGCGGGTCTTGAGCACCCAGGTGCCGATGGATAACTCATTCGTGCGCATCATCAGCACGGCGTCATCCAGCTCCCGCGCCATCTGCAACGGCCACCAGCCGGCTCCTTGCGTCAGTATCTCATCCAGTTCCGTTGGCGGTGATGGATCTGGGGCTTGAATGGTTATCACGGCATGTCGCGCGCTTTGATTGAATATGACGTCCACGTACTGATAGTGATAGCCGCAGGCATCCATGTGACGCCGCAATGGGGTCAGTGGAATACCCACGGCGTCAGCGGGCCGGTCACTCAGCGTTGCCAGAGCCAATGCCCGGCTCCGCACATGCTGGTTGAATTGTTGCGGTTTAATGATGGCGTCCACCAAACGCCAGTCTTTGGCGCGCTGACCGCGCACACCTTCCGCCAACGTGCAGAACATATCCGCGTAATCATGACGAACTTTGCGCTTGTCCGTCAGCCGCGTGAGTCCGCCCGTGCCCGGCAACACACCCAGCAATGGCACTTCAGGCAGGCTCACCGCGGAGGATCGATCATCAATCAGGATAATCTCGTCACAGGCTAACGCCAGCTCATAGCCGCCCCCAGCCGTGGTGCCATTGCAGGCGGCAATGAATTTCAATCCGGAATGACGGCTCGAATCTTCAATGCCATTGCGCGTCTCGTTGGTGAATTTGCAGAAATTCACCTTCCAGGCATGGGATGACAGTCCGAGCATAAAGATGTTGGCGCCGGAGCAGAATATCCGATCCTTGGCGCTGGTGACGATGACCGTGCGCACCTCGGGGTGTTCAAAACGGATGCGTTGCAGAGCGTCGTGGAGTTCGATGTCCACGCCCAGATCATAGGAGTTGAGTTTCAGCTTGTAGCCTGGACGCAGTGGCGCATCTTCATTGATGTCCAAGCAGATGGTGGCTACCGGCGGATCGAACGCCAAACGCAGATGCCGATAATCGGCGGGACAGGTATCAAAGGTCACGCCTTCGGCTTGTGTTAATGCAGCGACATGCTTCATTTGGCTATTCCTGTCGCAGGTGGTTACTTTCCGGGTCCGGGCGCCGAGCCCAGCGTCCTGAAAATGAGATCGTCCTTTGGATGCAGCGGCTCAATGTAGGCGCGCTTGCTGTGGGACAGCCCCAACTCCAGCAACATCTCGCACATCTTGTGCGCAATCAGCCCGGGATTCAGCACCGGCACGGGCAGGCGCTCTGCCAGATATTTATGGGCACGGTGCATGGTGGTCGAGCCAATAATAATGACATCAGCGCCGTCTTCCTCGATGGCCTGGCGGCAGGCGTGTTCGATTTTCGGGAACACCTCGCCTTCTTTACCGGCCAATAACTTTTGCGGATCCGGTTCAGTTTCGCAGGCGCGGATGGACGCGACCCGGTGCCACAGGCCTTCCTGATCCAGGGTCTTCTTGTATAACAACTTCCAGCGATCCCACATGGTGATAATGGAGAACTTGTGGCCCAGCAGGCAGGCCATGTGAAAACAGGTAGTGCCGGGGCCAATGACCGGGATCGTCAGCCGGGATCGCAGCGCATTCACCGCGGAATCACTCGTGGTGTTGATGCAAATGGCATCCACGCCTTCTTTGGCGGCGCGCAGTCCGGCCTCAAACACAAACATGTCCATCAGTTCGATATCCGCATAACTGTCTACCAGGGTCGCGCCGTCCCGGGTGGACATGAACTCCACTTCAATGCCGGGCCGGATCATTTCCTTGGGGATCTGTACGGCCACATCGGCCATGAGGGCATCTTCGGGCACATACACCGGGTAAATAACGCGAATGCGTTTGGCCGCCATGGGGATTCTTCTCCTTATTTAAGGTAATGCGGGATATGATTTTACTTATGGGGAATAATACCGTGTAACGGCCCCGGACCCCGCCATGCCACTGGGCACCCCGGATGGAAGTTGAGTCATGAATCTTGCCCGGGCCATAGAGTCGGGGAAGGTTTCTAATATTGGCTGCATCCAAACCCGGTCTGGGTTGCATCTAACTGTTAATCGTCCGGTCCGGCCATGTTCACCTGGAGCGAAGATAGCTTGCAAAACATCCACCATGACGGCGCCAACACATTGAATAACAAAACATTCTGGGTGATCCCGGCCTTAGGGCTGCCAGCCATGGTGCTTGGCGCCTGGCTGCTACTGCCCAAAATTGGCTTGGCCTTCTGGCAGAAGGATGCGCCGGAAACCGAGGCGGATCCCATTGTGGAACTGGCGCCCGCCGACGTGGCCACGGTATCCCCGGCCAGCCTGAGGCGGGATATTCCACTTACCGGCTCACTTTCCCCCCTGGTGCAGGCCACCGTGAAAGCACAGGTGTCCGGGGAATTGATCGAAGTCACGGTGCGCGAGGGTCAGTCCGTAAACAACGGCGACGTACTGGTGCGCATTGACACGCGCAATCTCATGGCGGAGTTCAACAGCCAGGAAGCGGCGCTGGAGAAAGCCCGCGCGGATCTGGCGCTGACAAAACTCAATCGGGACAACAGCGTGAACCTGCTGGCAAAGCGCGTCATCTCGCAAAACGCTTACGACACCGCCAAGAGCGCCTACCAGGCCAACATGGCCAACGTGAAGGCGGCCGAAGCGCAACTGCGCGTGGCGCGCATCGCCCTGGAGTACGCCACGGTGTACGCGCCCTTCGCTGGCACCATCACCCAGCGTCTGGTGCAACCAGGAGAAAAAGTAGATCCCGGCACCAGTCTGTTGGCGCTGGTGGATCTTTCGCGTCTGGAGTTGCAGGCGCCGGCGCCCGCCGATGAAGTGCCGTCGGTGAAAATCGGACAAGTGGCGGAATTCCAGGTGGGCGGATTCGGCGAGCGCCGGTTTGAAGGCCGGGTGGAGCGCATCAATCCCATGACCGACACCAGTTCGCGCTCCGTCATGCTGTATCTGGCGGTGGAGAATCCCGATGGCGTCCTCAAGGGCGGCATGTTTGCCCAGGGGGTTCTGATCCTTGAGCAAACGGAGCCGGTCACGACAATTCCCCTGAGCGCAGTGCATACCCAGGCTGGTGTGCCCTATGTGTTCGTTATTCATGGCGCCAAGGTTGTTCGCCACCTGGTGAAACTGGGACTGCGCTCCGAGCAGCAGAATCTGGTGGAGGTACGTGAAGGCGTTAAGAACGGTGAGCGCGTGGTGACGGCGAAAATTGAATCACTCAAGGACGGCGCGCCGGTGGTGCCTCCCGTGATCACTGCCGATCACGCCGCGCCCATCAGCCACTAAATCACCCGATACCGCCGCCATGTGGATCACCCGTACCAGCATCAATCAACCCGTATTCACCACCATGGTGATGCTGGCGCTGCTGGTGCTGGGCGTGTTTTCCTACGTGCTGCTGCCAGTGGAGCAGTTACCGGACGTATCGAACCCCTACGTTTCCATCGAGCTGGAATATCCGGGCGCGCCCCCGGAATCCATGGAGTCCGATGTGATCAAGCCCATTGAGAATGTCATCAACACCGTTGATGGCGTGAAGCGGATTTATGCCACGGCGCGCGAGGGCAACGGCTACATGGGTATTGAATTCCGGCTCGACGCTGATATTGCTGCCG
>JAYUHG010000064.1:0-5498 GCA_043767195.1 Gammaproteobacteria bacterium
CCGCGCCCCATACCCCTGGAGGTGTGATCCAGTCCGCCCGTGTGCGCTGTCCTTACTGCGGCGAGCGGTTTGCGCTCACAGTGGATTGCAGCGTGGAATACCAGGATTACATCGAGGACTGTCAGGTGTGCTGCCGGCCCATCAATATGGCGGTGCGGGTGGACGCTGACAGCGGAGTGTCCATCAGCGCAAGACGAGAGGATGATTGATTATCAGCGTCGGGCCTTGGCTCCGATGAATACATCTGCCGGGACGTTGAAGCGCCGCGCCAGCGCCCTGATCTGCCGCGAATTGATCTCGCGCCGACCGGAAAGAATTTCGGATACCACTCCTTGTGAGCCGATTTCCGCCAAGTCTGTCTGGCGCAGCCCATTCTGCTCCATCAGGAATTTCAGTGCCTCGGCCCCTTTGACCCCTGGGATTTTGAAATGGCGGCGGTCATATTCCTCAACGAACAGGGAAATCGCTTCAGCCAGGTCCGCCAGCTGATGTTCCTCATGCTCCCCGATTTCGTCCAGTATGGCATCCAACATCAATGTTGCCCGTTCATACTCCGCGCGTGAACGAATGACGCCCACAGGAGCACTCTTGCGCAAGTGCGCGTACTCAGTAGCGACTCTGGCAAGATTTGCGTTCATTGCTTCAGACATTCCAGTTTGATGTTGTGTATTCAGCGTGGGTCATGATGTTTCGGATATATATGCGCTTGCGGTTGTAGTGGATTGCTGTAATCAACCGGTACTTATTTCCTCCGATATTAAAAACTGTAAATCGCCCAACTTTGTCTGCCGTACTGAAGGTTTTCCGCAACGAGCTGAAAGATTCAAAATCAGTTTTCGCAACAACGTGAAACCACCTGTCCAGGGGTTCCGCGGCATCCGGATGATGCCAGGCAAAGTCACGTAACCGCTTCCGTGTAATCACGTGCATCGCGCGAGACTATCTCATTTTGAGATAGTTCTCAAGAGTGCGTTCTATGTAGTTGAACCCATCACCCGCGCCCGCTGGCGCGTCGCCTCCCGTTGTTCCGGGTCGGCGGGGAGTTCCCAGCCGGACAGATGTCGCCGGACGATGCCGGTGAGCACATTGATGTGGGCCGGGGAATCATTCAACGCGGGAATGTAGCTGAGTTGTTTGCCGCCGTGCTCGATGAAAAGGTCTTTGCTCAATATGCAGATCTCTTCCAGTGTCTCCAGGCAATCGGCGGAGAAGCCCGGGCAGATCACCTGCACATTGGTAATTCCGTTCTTTGCCCACGCCCGCAGTAATTTATCGGTGTAGGGCTCCAGCCATTTGCGCGGGCCGAAGCGGGACTGGAATGACACGGCGTAATCGTTCGCACCCAGCCCCAATTTTTCCGCCAGCAGGCGCGCGGTTTTTTGGCAATGGCAAAAGTAGGGATCCCCTGCCAGGAAATAATGTTTTGGCAGTCCATGAAACGAGATCAACAACCGATCCGGTTTGCCATGCTGTTGCTGATGGCGCCGCACACTATCCGCCAGCGCTTCTATATAAGCAGCGTCATCGTGGTAATGATTTATGAAGCGCAGCTCCGGTACCCAGCGCCAGCGCTTGAGCACATTGGCCACGGCATCGAAGGTGGAACCGGTGGTGGCAGCGGAATATTGCGGGTACAACGGAAATACCAGCAGGCGCTGAACCTGGGCGGCGCGCAAATATGCAAGTGCCGAGGCAATGGAAGGTGTGCCGTAGCGCATCCCCAAAGCGGTGACCATGGCGGATGCCGGTTGTTGCCGGGTCAGTGCCGCATCCACCAACCCCGCCTGTTGCTTGGAGATGGTCAGCAGCGGTGAGCCGGCATCGGTCCAGATGCGTACATAAGCCGCCGCGGATTTACGCGGCCGTGTGCGTAGAATGATGCCATGCAGGATCGGTTGCCAGATCAGCGGCGAGAGTTCGATAACACGCCGGTCAGAGAGGAACTCCGCTAGATAACGCCGCACCGCCTGGGTGGTGGGCGCGTCCGGGGTGCCCAGGTTGGTGAGCAACACGCCGGTGCGGTCCGGTGTCCCATGGATGTGATTAGTCACGGTCATGGTCTGTTAGCCGTAACGATCCAGGTGGCGAAGGGCATTTGCACACCGTTGGATGTGTCATGGGCCGCGAGCACTTGACGCATTGCGGCCAGGGCCTTGCGCCGCGGTTCGGCCCCGGCCTCCGCCAGCGGCTGCGCGGTGGGACCCATGGTACTGACGAACTCCAATGCATCATCCACGGTACCCATGCCGAGCAGGCCGGCCAGAGGTTCGACGCCAATATTGTTCAAACCCGCGCCAGTGAGAATGTGGCGCACACGATCAGCATCAGCGAAGCAAAACGGTCCGGGATCGTCTGGCGCCGGTGGCGGCGGCGCCGGCACATATTCAAATGCGGCGCCGGCCGGCCCGTACATCCATGGATTCCAGTCCTTGCCTTGCCAGCACACGAACAGCATGCGCGCACCGGGCTTCATGGCACGGGTGATATTCATGAACGCGGCCACCGGTTGGGCGAAGAACATGACACCGAAGCGTGAGCACACCAGATCGAATTTGCCGCTGCCCAGATGATCAGTGGCGGCATCGGCGAGGCGGAAGGTGAGCGCGGGGATCCCGCCATAATCTTGCCGCGCCTGATCAAGCAGCATGGCGGATACATCCACGGCCAGCACCGAACCTTGGGTACCCACTGTGGCCGCGAGCCGGCTCGCCAGTTTGCCGCCACCGCAACCCACATCCAGCACCGCCTCGCCGGATCTGGCCGCGGCGCGTTTCAGCATCGCGTCGCCCACAGGCGCCAGCATGATTTCTAGCCAGGCGAGATTCCGCAGCCAGCGTTTACCGCCGTCCTCGTTCCAGTAGTCGGCCTGGTATGGGATTTTGTTTTCGGTCTGGGTAGTCATGGGCGCTTATTATCCGTCACGCGCTGCGCAACACCACCATGGGCGGTACATCCAGCACATGGCGCGTACCGGCGATACCGGTGACAACCACCACCAGCGTGCAGGACAGTGGCCCCCACAACCACAGTAACAAATTAAGCGTGAACGGCAGCTCGAACACAAATCGCGCCAGCAACCAACTGATGGCGGTGGCCCCCAACGCCGCCAGCAGGCCCGCGATCAACCCGAGCGCAAGAAACTCCGCCGCCAGGCTTTTCAGAATCGCGCCGCGGTCCGCGCCCAGGGAGCGCATCACCGCCGCTTCCAGCCGCCGCTCATCGTGAGTGTTCTGGAGCGTAGCGAACAGCACCAGTACGCCGGCCAACAGCGTGAATCCAAATACGAACTCCACGGTGCGCGACACCTGTTCCATGATGGCGCGTACCTGCTCAATGAGCGCGGCCACGTCAATGATGGTGGCGCTGGGAAAACCACGCACAATTTCCACCAGCAGATGGCGGCGCTCTTTGGGCAGATAAAAACTCGTGATCCAGGTGGCGGGTAATCCCTCCAGCGCGCCGGGATTGGCGATGACAAAGAAGTTCACGTTAAACGTATCCCAGTCCACGCTGCGGATACTGCGCACCGTGCCGGTGAATTCACGTCCGGCCACGGAGTAGGTGAGCGCATCGTTCATATTCAACCCCAGGGAGTCGCCGATGCCTTCTTCCACGGAGAAGAACACTTTGTCCGTGGCCTGCTCGTCCCACCAATCGCCCTGAATGATCTCGTTATCATCCTGAATCTTGCTGGACCAGGAGAGATTGAATTCCCGCGCCGCCAGACGTTGCGCCCGGGCATCCTGGTAATCATCCGGATTGACCGCCTTGCCATTCAGTTGCGTCAGGCGCGCGCGCACCATGGGATATAACTCCGTGGTCACTGCCGCGCGCTCGTTCAAAAACTTTTCCAACCCTGCCACTTCATCGGATTGGATATTGATCAGAAAATAATTCGGCGTACCAGGGGCGAGGCGATCCTGCCAGGACTCCAGTAGGTCCGAGCGCACCAGGGTCAACAGCAACAGCGCGGTGACGCCGAGGCCAATGGCCAGTATCTGCGCCACACTGCCATCGGCGCGCCGGGCCACATTGGCGAGACCATGGCGCCAGGCAATCCCGGTGCCGCGGCGTAAGCGTGTACACAACCGGATCCCCACCAGAGCGCCCGCCGCCAGCACCGCCGCCGTACCCAGCATTCCCATGAATACATTTAATGTCATTTTCAAATTGCCCGATTGCCACGGCGTCAGTAATGCCAGGGTGATGACGGCCGCCACAAACACGATGTGTGATCCCACCGGCGCCGGCTCCAGGTCCCGGCGCAATACCCGTAGCGGGGAGACGGCCCGCAGTCGCCACAACTGCGGCAGTGAAAAGCCCATGACCGCCACGACACCCGCCAGCACCGCGGACAGTAATGGCCAAAAGGTGGGCGCCGGTAGTACGCGGGAGGTCATGCCTTGCAGCAGTGACGCCAATCCGGTCTGACCCGCGAATCCCAGCGCCGCGCCCACGGCGCTGAACAGCAGTGCCAGCATCAACATCTGTAAGGTGAACAGTCCGGTGAGATATTGCTGGTTGGCGCCCAGGCAGCGCAGCACGGCGCAGGTGTCGTAGTGGCGCAGGGCGAAACGGCGTGAGGCCATGGCAATGGCCAGCCCGCACAGAGCAATGGCCACGATCACCGCCAGTCCCAGGAATTGTTCCGCCCGTTCCAAAGCGCGTCGCAGCTCGGGCCGCGCGTCGCGAATGCCTTGTACCTTGAGACGCTCGTTCTTGTTTGCCTCCACCTTCTTCCGAAATGCCGCAATGGCCTCCGGGTTACCACCCAGCAATAGCCGGAAGTCGGCGCGGCTGCCGGGGGCGATGAGACCGGTGGCATCAAGATCGCCAAGATTGATGAGCAGACGCGGCGCGATGTTGAACAATTCCCCGCCGCGATCCGGCTCATAGGTAATGATGCGGTCTACCCGCAGTTCAAAATCCCCCAGTTTCAGCATCGCGCCGACGCTGATGCCCAGGGCTTGCAGCAGACGGCTGTCCACCCAGGCCGTGCCGCGTTCGGGGATCGTGGTCGCGACTTGTTCCGCGCCAAACAACTCAATGCTGGTGCGCATCTGGCCGCGCAGGGGATAACCCATTTCCACGGCCTTCACTTCCGACAACTCCAGTCGTTCGCCGGACAGCGCCATGCTGCGGAAGTTGACGTTGCGGGTGTGATCGAGGCCGGATTTTCGCGCGCGCTGTAACAATTCTTCCGTTATCGGGTTGGTGGATTCCAGCACCAGATCGGCGGCCAGCAGTTCCGTGGCCTGCACTTCAATGGCGCGCCGCACCCGATCCGTGAACAGGCCGACACTGGCAAGAGCTGCCACGGCCAGCACCGTGGCCAAGGCGATCAGGCGCAATTCCCCGGCGCGCCAGTCGCGTCTTAACGCCGTGAATGCCGCGTTAACCAATGTCACGGCGCTTCTCGCCGGTAATGTGACCGGCGGTCAGGGTCAAACAGCGATCACAATGACTGGCAATGGCCGGATCATGGGTCACCAGCACCA
>JAYUHG010000065.1:0-5491 GCA_043767195.1 Gammaproteobacteria bacterium
CAGGGCCGCGGTCCGGGTCAGGGATTCGCCGCGCTCCACGCCATTGCGCATGTTCAGGATATGTTCGCCGATGTATTCGTTGTCCACCGCCCGGGAGACCACGGTCAGCGCCTGCAACAGCGGTACGCCCGAGGTCAGGGCCATGGCGAAGGCACGGGAAAAGCGTGACAGCGTGGCGCGGTTGATAATGTCGCCCACCAGCGGCAACTTTACTTTCTGGCGCCCCCACCAGTATTTGCCGGGCTCGGTTTGAATATAGTTGGCAAAGGCAAAGGCACCCGCGATCAGCCCGCCCAGGATCATCCACCACCAGGCCACGAAAAAATCTGAAGTGCCGATCAGCAGCCGCGTCTGCCAGGGCAGTGGCACATCAGCTTTCATGAATAACTGCGCAAATGTTGGGATGACGAAAACATTTACCACACCAATGGCTATGCCGATGGCCACCAGTACAAAGGTGGGGTAACGCAGCGCGGTCTTGATGCGCTCCCGGGTCTCTTTTTCCCGCGCTAGGTATTCGTTCAGGCGCAGGAAACATTCCTCCAGACGCCCGGTACTTTCACCCACGCGCACCAGAGCCACCGCCAGGGTGGAAAATATCTTCGGGTGGCGGGCCATGGATCCGGCCAGGTCCCGGCCCGACTCCAGATTGGCCAGCACGTCGCGCAGGGTCTGCACCAATGGCAGGTTGCGTGTGCTTTGGATCAAACCGTTAATCGCGCGCACCAGGGGTACGCCGGCCTTGGTCAAAGTGTACATCTGGCGCGTAAATAGAATCAGGTCCTGCAGATCCGGCGCCTGATTACTGCGAAAATTCTGCAATACATCCATGGCAGCGGCAGCTTCCGACCGCTGTGTGATGTCAATGGGAGTGATACCACTGTTGAGGAGCTGCGCCGCCACGGAATCCGCGGAACCTGCGTCCAATACGCCTTCCACCAACGCGCCGCGCCGGCTGCGTCCCTTGTAAACGAAGTTGGGCACGACTCAGATTCCCCGCTAGTGATGCCGGGCTCGGGTCAGGGGGTGTGACCAGTCGTGTTGGTCACGGTATCCAGATCCGCGGATATACGCATGACCTCCGCAACCGTGGTGACGCCATTCAAGGCATTGCGCAACGCCACCCGCTCCAGGGGTTCAAATCCCTCCGCCTGACGCGCGACCCTGAAAAACTCGGCGCCATCGGCGTGAGCAAGCGTATCCGACAGCTCACGGTGAAACTCCAGCAATTCATAGACGCCGATGCGTCCGGAATATCCGGTCTGGTTACAGTGGGCGCAACCGGCTCCCTTGCGAAAGGCATTCATATCCATGGGCATGTCCTTGAAGGACTTCAACCAGATGGATTCGCGCGCGTCGGGCTGCGCCGGCTGAATACAGGACAGGCAGATGCGGCGCACCAGGCGCTGAGCCAGAATTGCGTGCAGCGATGAGGCCAGCAGGTAACTCTTGATGCCCATGTCCAGCAGACGGTTGACTGTGCTGAGGGCATCATTGGTATGCAGCGTGGATAACACCATATGGCCGGTCATGGCGGCGCGGATGCCGATTTCGGCGGTCTCTTCATCGCGCATTTCACCAATAAGAATAATGTCTGGATCGTGACGCAAGGCCGAGCGCAATACCCGGCCAAAGGTGCGGCCAATCTCCGCATACACCTGAATCTGATTCAGGCGCGGCACCCGGTATTCCACCGGGTCCTCCACGGTGATGATCTTATTCTCCGAAGTGTTGAGTAATTGCAGCGCTGCATACAGGGTCGTGGTCTTGCCGCTGCCGGTGGGGCCGGTCACCAGAATCATGCCATGGGGCCGCTGTACCAGGGCCTCAACCCGGGCGCGCATGGCGTCCGGCATGCCCAGTTGATCCATATTGCGCAGACCGCCGGTCTGATCCAGCAGCCGCATGACGGCGGATTCCCCATGCTGGATGGGCATGGTGGACATGCGCACGTCAATATTTCTGTCATTCACGCGCAGGCTGAAACGACCGTCCTGGGGCAGGCGCTTTTCGGAGATATCCAGACCCGCCATCAGTTTCAGGCGCAACACCAGGGCCGGCGCAATGCGGGTTTCGTTGACGATGTGTTCCTGCAGAATGCCATCCACGCGCTGTCGGATGCGGAGCACGGATTCATCCGGTTCAACATGAATATCCGAGGCGCCAATTTGCACTGCATCCTCAAACATGGATTGCAGCATTCGCACCACCGGCGCCTCGGTGACATCCGCGGATTCCGCCAATTGCCTGAGATCAATATCACCTTGCGCCAGTTCCGTGCTCAGTTTCTCGGCAAAACCAGAAATCTGCTCGGTCTTGCGATACACCGTGTCCAGCGTCTTTTGCAAGTCACTCTCCTTGACTACCGCGAGACGCAGCGGGCGATCCAGGATGCGGGACAGTTCATCATAGGCAAAGATATTGGTCGGGTCGGACATGCCCACGAGCACGCTCTTGTCATCACGCACCAGGGCGATGGCACGGAAGCGGCGCGCATAAGTTTCCGGGATCAGGCGCACAATTTCCGGATTGAATTTGTAATGCAGCAGATCAACGAAGGGGAGCTTCAGTTGCTCGGAAAGTGTCTGGAGTATGGCCTCTTCGCCGATCATGCCACTGTCCACCAGCACCTGTCCCAACTTGCGCCCGCTTCGCTTTTGCTCGGACAGAGCCTCCTCCAGCTGTGCCTCGGATATTTTCCTGCCTTCCACCAACAGGTCGCCGAGGCGGATTTTCTTTTTAACATTCATGTGCCGGCGCCTCGTGCCAGTGAATTCATCCGGGTGCGGACAAAACCGCGCAACTCCTGGCTCAGTGTGGCGTCATCCAGCGCGCGTTGGAAAGCGAACCCTGCCTCCCGACCCCGCGCCAGAGCCTGCAAAGAGATACCCAAACCCATCCACCACAGCCCGCGTTCCGCCCGTTTCCCGAGAACAGCGTGGTAGGTGGTCACCGCCTCTCCGTGCCGACCGGTACGCTGTTGCACGGCGGCAAGCAACGCATGATATTCAGGTTGTTCAGCCAGAGGCGGTGACGCTCCGACCAAAATCCTGTGCGCCAGTTCAAGATCGCCGGCGTTAACGGCAATTTGTGCCCGCAACTGCGCCCATTGCCAAATGTGGGGAAACTGCCTCAGACCGGCATCCAGGGTGGCTACCCCTTGCCGCATATCCCCGTTTTGTGACAGTACCGTGGCCAGCAGTTCCCGGCCTGCCACGTGATCAGGTTCACGGGTTACCAGCTCGGTAAGTTTTGCCAGTCCCGCGACCACATTGCCATTTCGACACAGCGCGGCGCCTTCATCGAACAAGCGATCCTTATTGCTTGGATTGCGTGTCATGTGCCCGCGCTGAACCACATCATCCTGTGTGGTCAACGACATCGGATTATCAGACTTTGATCCGGAACTGCGGTTGGCCGGAGTGTGCGCGGTAAGTTGCAATTGCAGCCGGGCCGCGCCGTCCTGGTCATCCAGCATTGCGGACTCAACCTCGGCGGGGCCGGTGAGGTCGAGTACGATTAATGCCTTGCCGCGTTCATTGCGTGCGCGCACGCGCTGCACCATTGGGCTGGTCTCGGATTGCGCCAGACTGTCCACCACCGAAGCCCCGGCGATTTCCACCACCACGCGGTCCGAGTTGCTGAGCGGATAGGTGGTAAATTTGGCGGCGCCGGTCAGGTGAATATTTACCTGCTCCGCCCCCGCCATAGCTTGTATCTTGATTGCGGAAACATTTACCGCAGTCGTTTGCGCGGGCAGCGGTTCCGGAGCGGCCGTGGCAGGTTCCTGGGCCGAAATGCGCGCCAGTGAGGACAGGGTCTCTTCCAGTTGAAATAATTGCAGCGGCCCGGATCTGGTATCCATGGCCACGCCGGTTTCGGGAAATACAGTTGGGTGCGCCAGGGGCACGGGCACATCCGGCACGGAGTTCTCACGCTCAAGCGACTGACTCGTGCCTGAATCAGTCCAGTCGCTATTGTTCCAGACGCTCAAAAAGGCCAGCGCGACGAGCGCGATACCCGCGATCGTGAACAGCGCGCGGCCTGTGTGTTGTACACGCCGGTTTTCAGCCGTGCAGTAATCCACTGAACTTAACCCTGCCAGAGCCGGCTCACTGTTCAACTCGGACTGGCGCTGTTCCAGATCCAGCAACATTTTGTTGATTAGACTCATGCGTGAATCAACCAAATAGATCCGCTTGGTTCTCTAACCAGCGCTGCTCAGGGTGTTGCCAAACAGCCAGCGATGGAAATTGGGCATTAGCGCGGCGAGGCGCCCGAGAGCCGGTTGTTGCGCCTCCAGGGTATCGCGTACCGCGGCCTTGACATGTTTCTGATGTATCCGATCCGACCCTTCGCCATAAGCGGCCATCATGGCCTTATGGCTGAGAATATTGATCAGACGCGGAATGCCGTTGCCGGAGCGGTACACGGCGGCCACGGCGGAATCCGAAAACAGATCCGCGCCGCGACTCCCGGCCACGCGCAAACGGTGGCGAAGATAGGCCCGCACCGCCACCCGGTTCAGGGGCAGCAGACGGTAGGAAAAGGTGATGCGCTGCTTCAATTGCCGCACCGCCGGGTGCTCCAGCAAGGCGTCCAGTTCCGGCTGGCCGAACAGCACCACTTGAATGAGCTTGCGCTTTTCGGTCTCCAGATTGGTAATCAGGCGCAATACTTCCAATGTGCGGATGGGCATGGCCTGTACTTCATCCAGGCACAGCACGACTTTCTTTCCGGCCTGCTGCAGTTCCAACAATTTTTTCGTCACCGCTTTCAAGATCAGGTTGGCGCCGGCGGTCTCCGTGTAGGACACGCCCAATTCATCGGCCAGTGCGGAAATCAACCCGTCGGGAGTCAGATAGGGGTTGTAGATATAGGCGGTGACGAACTCCGTATTCAGGGTTTTTATGAGCTTGCGACACAGCAGTGTCTTGCCCACGCCGACCTCGCCGCTGACCTTGATAAATCCCTCCCCGCTGCGCAATGCCACCAGCATGACGTTGAGAGCGTCCTGGTAGCCGGCGCGGTTCATGAAAAACTCCGTATCCGACGTAATGCTGAACGGAAGTTCCTTCAATCCGAAATGTTCAAGATACATGGCATTCACTCCGGCGCTATTTGGCCTGCTCACGCACTTTCTTCATGTAATCCGCGGACCGCTCCAATTCACCGCGCCACTGGGCGTTGTCCTCCACGACAATGGGGCGCAACAGGATCACCAACTCGCTTTTCACGGAATTGCGCTTGGTGTGCTTGAACAGGTTGCCTAGCAACGGGATATCCCCCACCCACGGCGTCTTTGCATCCTGATCATCAATGATGTCCTGCATCAAACCGCCGATGACCACCACCTGGCCGCTCCTGGCGCGCACGATGCTGTCGGTTTCCCGCACCGTACTCAGCGCCAGCGGCAACTGCTGCTGGATATTGCCGATGACCACCGTCTTCTGCTGATCCACCACTTCGCTTATGGACGGATGCACATGCA
>JAYUHG010000066.1:0-5480 GCA_043767195.1 Gammaproteobacteria bacterium
GAAGACGACTTCGGCGCCTTTGAGGCCGCAGCTGCGATAACGGCCATTACCTTCGGTCTCGGCATGCCAATCTTTATCGTCGCCATGATTCTGTACTTCGCCTATCGCCGCCGCCGGCTGGCCCACGACACGATTAATCAATATCTCTCCAGTGGCAAAGAAATCCCGCCGGAGATTATGCAGAACCTGTTCAAGGACGCCGCGGGCAAGCCCGCCACGCCAAGGACCAATCTGCACAAGGGCGCCATCAACGCCAGCCTCGGTCTTGGCATGGTCATCGGCTTCAATGCCATTGATGTCGAATTTCTTGCCGCCATCGGATTCATATTCCTGCTGGTGGGTCTGGCCCAGATGCTGATCTGGAAGCTGGAATACGGTAAAGAGGGAGACAAGGCGCAGGGATGATTGGGAATGTCGGTGGAAGATGGAGCCCTGATTGCCAGGGTCCGGGAACAGGGGGACCAGCGGGCCTTTGCGGAGCTGGTCAAGCGCTACCAGTCCCAGTTGCGCTACTCCCTGCGGCAGTTGACCGGCTGGGATGCGGCCCTGGCCGACGACCTGGCCCAGGAGACCCTGATCAAGGCTTATCGTTCCATCAAGCAATATCGTGGCGAAGCAAAGTTTTTCACCTGGCTGTACAAGATTGCCTATCACTGTTTCCTGGCCCACAAGCGCAGCCGGAAACCGGAGCAACCCCTGGAGGCAGAACATGAGCAGAGGCGGGAAAATGAGGCGGAACGAGGTGGAAATCCGGCGGACTTGCACCGGGATTTCGCCCGCGCCCTGCTACAATTTCCACCAGAACAGCGCATGGCGTTACACTTGCATCTGCAACGGGAATTCACCCACCAGGAAATCGCTGACCTGATGGAATGTCCCCTGGGCACGGTGAAAAGTCATATCCAGCGCGGCCGGGAAAAGTTGCAGCAAATGCTGGCGGGATGGGATACAGGAGCGAACCTATGAAAGACATTGATAATGTATTTGCGGAGCTACGCGGCAGCGAACCTTATCTGGCCGACGCCGGCTTCACCGATGTGGTCATGGCCCAATTGCCGACCAACCGCGAACTGCCGTTCTGGCTCAAGAATCTCATATTGCTGGCCGCCGCCGCTCTGGGTTCGATCATGGTGGCTATGCAATTACCCACGGGTGGCAATCTGGTCTCAACCCTGTTGTCCGTGGCCTCGTTACCAGCTCTGGACATGAAACTCCTGGCTGCCATGGCGGTGAACAACCTGCCTATTATCCTCATCGCCAGCGTGGCCTTCGGCTATCTGATGCCCTACGGCACCTATCTGGCGGTCCGGCGCGGCGCTCTGTAGTCCTGCTCCCCACTCGTCCCGCTGGACGCCGCGTCCAGAGGCGACTATGGTTTCAGTGAGGTGCTGATATGACCGCTGAAACCACGTCACTGCTGACTCTATTCTCCCAACTGGGTCTAGCCTGCCTGCTCGGCTTCATGGTGGGCCTGGAGCGGGAAATGGGTGGTTCACCCAACCCCCATGGCGGTCTACGCGACTTTGTCATGTTCGCGCTGCTCGGCGCCGTCAGCGCCCTGGCCGCGCTGATGTACGAAAACTCCTGGCTGATCGCGGTGGGCTTCATGGGTGTGCTGACACTGGTGGTGTCCGGCTATTGGATCACCGTGCTGCGGCAGAACGACCCGGACACGGGTATCACCACCGAGATCGCCGCCATCCTGACCTTCTTCATGGGTGTGCTGGTGATGAAAGGCGCGCTGGTATTGGCCATTGCCCTGGGCATCATCGTGCTCGCCGTGCTGTCACACAAAACCGCCATCAAGGATTTCAGTTCCAGCGTTCAGCGCTTCGAGCTGCAAGCAGCGCTGCAATTCCTGATCATCACCTTCATCGTGCTGCCCATATTGCCGAATCGATCCCTGGATGCTTATTTCACCCTTCCCGCCGGCAATGTGACGGCCATCGCCGAAGACACCGCACAGGTACAAATGACTCCGAACAAGGGCTATGTATTCGAGCCTGACTCTGATCTGCAAATCTACACCGCGAAGGAAGGGCATGTAGGCACGCTGCGAATTCTCACCGTAGACGTGGACACCGTCTCCGGGCGATACCAAGGTGAACACTTGCATTTGTTGGAACGCGGAGAGGAATTGCGCGCGCCTCTGGGCGTGGACACCGTGAGCATCCTGCTGTCCGCCATCAATCCCTACAAGATATGGATGATCGTGGTGCTGGTATCACTGGTGAGTTTTGCCGGTTATGCGCTGATCAAGATCGTCGGCACCAGCGCCGGCATCGGCCTGACCGGGCTCATCGGCGGCCTGGCCTCCAGCACCGTGACCACCCTCAGTTTCGCCAAACGCAGCAAAGAAATGCCGCAGTGGAACCGGAATTTCGCCGTGGCGGTAATTCTGGCGTCCTCGGTGATGTTCCCCAGACTGTTGCTGCAAATCGGAATCGTTAATCAGGCGCTCATGAAAAATATGGCGTTGCCCATACTGGTGATGGGTGCCACCGGCTTGGCCATGGCGGCGTTCTTCTATGTGCGCAGCAAGGGAGAAACAACGCAATCCGCTGACACGGAAATGAGCTTCAGCAATCCTTTCAGCCTGAAATCCGCTATTACATTCGGCGCCGTATTCGCCACCATCCTGATGGTGACGCGCTTGGCGATTTCCTATCTGGGCGAGTCGTGGTTGCCGTTGATTGCCGTGGTCAGCGGCCTGACCGACGCGGATGCCATTGCCTTCTCGCTCAGCGACGCGCAGCAAGCGGGGATCATCAGTCTCGACTGGGCCAGTTTTAATCTGGTGCTGGGCGCGTTATCCAACACGTTCATGAAGCTGTTCCTGGTGTTCACGCTGGGCCATCGCGGCCTGTTCAAGAACGTGGCGGTGGCATTCCTGATCATCGGCGCGGCGGGGATCGTGACTATGTTCCTGTATTACGATTTCTGATACACCCATGGCGAGACGAATCCCGCCCTACAACCGGCCATTTGCATCCCGGCGGGATGAATCCCGCCCTACGCCGGCCACCTGCTATTTCGTCTCCCCCATCATCTTCTTGATCGTCGGCGTCGCCACCAGCATGGCAATGCCGGCGCCACCGGCAATGAATGCCATCGTCAGGAACTGGCTTGGCATCTCATCCACAGCACCGGACCCCACGTGCCCGCCAACGATTCCAGCCACCAGATTGCCCAGTGCACTGCCCAGAAACCAGGTGCCCATCATCTGCCCGACGAATCGCTTTGGAGAAAGCCGGGTGACATTCGACAGACCCACCGGGGACAGGCACAGCTCGCCCATGGTGTGCACGAAGTAGGTCATCAGCAGCCAGACCGGGCCGACCTTGCCACCGGAGGAAAGGATTAATTGCGCCGCCAGCATCATGACCCCGAAGCCCATGCCCAGCTGCAGCAATCCGAGTCCGAACTTGGCCGGCGCCGACGGATCCAGGTTGCGCTTGGCCAAAAATACCCACATCCACGCAAACACCGGCGCGCCCAGTACGACAAAGATCGGGTTCGCCGATTGATACCACGTGGCCGGATGCATGCCATCGGCGAAGCTGCCGCCGAGGAACGAACGGTCGGTGAAATCCTGGGCAAAAAGATTAAAAGTGGTCGCCGCCTGCTCGAACCCGGCCCAGAACATGGCCGCACACAGGAAGAAGATCGCAATCACGCCGACACGCTTCTGCTCGTCCAGCGTCAGTCCTCCGAAGAAAATAACCACCACGAAATAAACGATACCGATCAGCGACATCATCAGCCCCGCCGCCTGGGCCAACTGCGCCACGGTGATATCTATGACACCGGCAGCCAGCAGCGCGGCCAGCACAGCCAGCGCTCCCACGCTGAGCCCCAGATTGCGCCAGTTGCGGGAGTGTTCTGCCCGGTCCGAGGTGGCCGGACGCAGCCCGGCCTCACCCAGATGCAACTCCGTCATTTTGTATTGAATCAGGCCAATGCCCATGAACAGCCCGGCGCAGAAAAAACCGCCGCGCCAGTTCCAAATCTCGCCGATGGTGCCGGCAATGAGCGGCGCAATCAACGCGCCCAGATTGATACCCATGTAGAAGATGGAAAAACCGGCATCGCGTTGCGCCGCCGGCCGGTTGTCGTAGAGCGCGCCGACGATGGCAGAGATATTCGGTTTCAGCAGTCCGACGCCCACAGCAATGATGAACAGCCCCAAATAAAACACCGGCACCGTGGCGGGAAGCGCGAGCGTGAAATTGCCGAGCATGATGGCGATGCCGCCGTAAAACACCGCCCGGCGCTGCCCGATCAAGCGATCCGCGATCCAGCCGCCCGGTAATGAAAACAAATACACCGCCCCGGTATAGAGCCCATATATCGCCCCGGCCGCCTCGCGGCTCATGCCAAAGCCGGCATTCTTGTCATCCATGGCGGCTATCAGGAACAACACCAGCAGCGCGCGCATACCGTAATAGGTAAAGCGCTCGAAGAACTCGGTCATGAACAGCGTTACCAGCCCGCGCGGATGGCCGAGGAATGTCAGTTCATTGGAATTCATCGTGGTTTGCCCCAGTTGGTGTTCTTATTGTTATTAAATATGGCCGGCCGCGGCCCGAGTTCGCCACAACCTGATCGATGCAGATAAAGGAATCGGGTTCGATGCAGCAAGTTTACGCTGCGTTGGTATTGAGCTTTAGTGAGTCACGCCCTTTCTGCGGCTTTAACCTTGGCAGGCGCCGAATCATCGCGCCCGTTTTCGCTTCCGCCAGCCGCAATTCATACAGCTTCTGCAGGCTCAACCAGAAATCCGGACTGGTGCCGAAGAAATGCGCCAGCCGCAGAGCGCTGTCACCGGTGATCGAACGCTGTCCGTTCAGGATCCCGGTAACCCGGTTGGTCGGAACCTTGAGCCGCCGGCCAAGTTCTGCCGCGCTCATACCGAGTTCCTTGAGCTGTTCGGAAAGGTGTTCGCCGGGATGAATGGCAGTGCGTGCCATGTGTCGTTCCCTCAATGATAGTCCACGATTTCGACGTTCACTGGCCCGGGGGACCGATCTGGCCACTCGAAGCAGATACGCCATTGATCGTTGATACGGATACTGTGCTGCCCTTTGCGGTCGCCCTTCAGCGCTTCGAGCCGATTTCCCGGAAGCACCGCGAGATCCCTGAGGGATATCGCTGCATCGAGTTGATCGAGCTTCATCTCGGCCTGCCGGAAGAACCCCGAAAATGCGTTGATATGCTTGCCGCCCGCGAACTCACGCGTGCGTTTGTCGCGGAAGCTCACAATCATGGACACAGCATAACAACTCCTTATCCGTTACGTCAATCGTAACGACTCTCCAGCGCTGTCCGAATGCCTCTCGCCTGGTTTTCTTCGACGCGCATTCCCTGTTGCGCCGTCCTGGCCGATAGAGTAATTCCTGCCAGGAAAAAAACCGCATCAGATCGTGATTTTCTGAGCTATGTTGGATGCTGTTGGATTGCGTTGGACATTGAGATGGTGG
>JAYUHG010000067.1:0-5474 GCA_043767195.1 Gammaproteobacteria bacterium
GGCGGCCAATCCAGCAGTGATCAGAGAGCCGCTGCGCCTAGCCGCCTCTACCACCAGCGTACCAAGGGAAAGGCCACTGATAATGCGGTTGCGGCGTGGAAAATTGATCGCCAACGGCGGCATGCCGACGCCGAATTCGGTAATTACCGCACCCCGCTCCGCGATACGCTCCGCAAGCTTCGTGTTACGCCGTGGATAGACCAGATCCGGGCCACAACCTTGCACGGCAACGGTGACACCATCGGCTGCGATGGCGCCCAGATGGGCCTGGGTATCTATCCCCAGTGCCAGACCGCTGGTGATGCCGATACCAACGCTGGCAAGCTCCTGCGCGAACTGTTTTGCATGACGCGCGCCATCGGGTGACGGACTCCTGGATCCCACCACCGCCAATTGCGGCATACTCAAGTGCGCCTTTTCCCCGCGTACATATATAACCGGCGGCGGATCGGAAATGTTGCGCAACAAGTCGGGAAAGAGGGGGTCAGCGAATGTCAGCACCGAATTACCAGTCGCCTCGAGCCAGCGCAGGTCGGTTTCCACTCCCGCCCAATCCGGCGCGGCGAGATATTCTCGCAATCCTCGGCTGGCCTCAGTCAGCCCCGCATCGCCGGGATCATCGAACCACGCCGTGAGAGTTCCAGGTTGCGCCGCCCACGCCAACAGCAGGGATGGTGGCACACAGGGTCCGCGCGCCAACGCTAACCAAGCGCATCGCTCCTTTACAGAAATGGCGTCTTCCATGACCAGGCCTCCTGGCAAATAAAATAAAAATGCCCCGTTGCTCAGAAAGCAACGGGGCATCGAAGCATAGCGCAAATACCCGGCCCGCCAAAGCCGGCGCAATCACTCCTATAGATTGCGCACGCTGTCACTCAATCTGAGTGCGGCAGTGACCTCCATGACCAATGCGTAACTGACCTCCGGGAAGGTGCGGAACACCATCACCACGGCTGAATATTCCTCCGGCAACGTCACTTTCTCACCGTGATTTTTCGTCAGGGCCAGCCATTCTTTCAAAGCTGATTGGTCACTGGAACGGATCGCCGCATCATCGGTCACGGTTTTGCCGGACTGATAGACACCGAGAACATTACCGACCTCGATGCCGCTCATGGCACCCATATCCAGCACCACAACTTGGTATTGCCCAATCTGCGACATACCGTCAATCACGGAAATAATGGATCCTTCCACGTTCTTGGCCGGTGAATGGGGAATAAAGTCCGAACTGACTTCGGCCTTGGACTGGGGCACCAGACGATCACCTTCCAGCACCTCGCGATCAGCGTGGGTAATCGTCAAGGTAGCGGGCTCGCCAAACTTCTCCACCCTGGCATCGCCAACATACAGCGCTTCGTAACCCAGAATGCGACCGCCGGATTTGTAGGCCGGGCCCTTGCGGTACACAGTGTAGCGCCGCTCACCGCCGTCAGTGGCGGTAAGTCCTCGAACATACACACGGCTGCCGGTGCCGTTGATCAAATGCTGGTCAAAGCTGGAAACGACATACGGCCACTTTTCCATTTCCCCGGCAGTCAACACCAGGGGACGGGTCAAAAATTCGCGGATGGCTTCAATCGGAATACTCGGAATGGCATCCGTGCGCTTCACCGTACGCACTTCAGGCGACATTCTGACATTACGGCTTTGGCCGCCACCGGCGACACTAAGCACCGGCGAACCGTTTTCGTCGTAGGTTAGACTGACCACATCACCGGGATAGATCAGATTCGGGTCGGCGATCTGGGGATTTCCCTTCCAGATCTCCGGCCAGCGCCATGGCTGGGTCAGGAAGCGCCCGGCTATTCCCCAGAGCGTATCGCCCTTTTCCACAACGTACTTTTCCGGGCTGTCCGGATTGATCTGCACTGCATCAGCGCTGACCAACGCGGGAGCAATCAACAATACGAGCAATAATGAAATTTTATTAAGCATAGTCGGCACCTTACGGATAATCCTTAATGTAGATTAGCAAAAAATGAGGCCGAATGTCATGGTGTTGATGATTTGCGCCGCAAAATCAGCCAAAGTTCAATTTTTCCTTTATACTATCAGTATGTTACAGATTTTATAGCAGGGTGTTTTATGAGTCTCTTAGAGGTACTCCACTTCCCGGACCCGCGCCTGCGCAAGCGGGGCAAGCCCGTAACAACGGTTGATGAGTCTATCCGCACCCTGGCACAGGACATGCTCGAAACCATGTACTACGAACGCGGCATAGGACTCGCCGCGACCCAGGTAAGTGTTCAGCTCCGGGTGGTGGTAATGGACTTGTCGGAGGAAAATAATCAGCCCCGAGTCTTCATCAATCCTGAAATTCTTGCCTGTGAGGGCAACGAAGAAGGACAGGAAGGATGTCTTTCGGTGCCCGGGTTTTACGAAACCGTCACGCGTGCGCAGCGTGTCACTTTCAAATATCAGGATCTGGACGGTCGGCAAATTGACACCGTGGCGGACGGCCTGCTGGCCATCTGCCTGCAGCACGAAATCGATCATTTGAACGGTAAGCTGTTCATTGATTACCTTTCGCCATTGAAGCGTCAGCGCCTACGAAAAAAGATCGAAAAAACGGAACGGGAACCGGCGCCTGCACTGTGACCGAACCCGGTCTGCGCGTTGCGTTTGCGGGAACGCCTGAGTTTGCCGCCACGGTCCTGGCCCATGTGTTCAGTTCCCCCCGGCACACTGTCACCCGCGTCTACACCCAGCCAGATCGGCCTGCTGGTCGCGGTCGCCACCTGACGCCAAGCCCGGTCAAGCAACTGGCGTTGAAACATGGTCTGATTGTGGAACAGCCGGAGCGGCCCGGCAGGCTGGATGATCATGCACACCTGAAAGAGGACGATGTGTTGCTGGTGGCCGCCTACGGCATGTTGTTACCCAGCAGTATTCTGGCGCGTCCCCGCCACGGCGCGATCAATGTGCATACATCATTGCTGCCCCGCTGGCGCGGTGCGGCACCTATTCAGCGCGCCATTCAGGCCGGCGATGAGCACACCGGGATCACGATCATGCAAATGGATGCGGGCCTGGATACCGGGCCGATATTGTTGCAAGAGCGTTGCGCCATCCTGCCGGATGACAATTCCGCATCACTGCACCAGCGCCTGGCCAAGCTCGGCGCTGAATGCACGTTACGCGCGCTGGATTTGCTGGCCCGGGGGCAACTGACCGCTAAACCACAGGACGCGGAGTTTGCAACCTACGCGCGCAAGATAGTCAAAGAGGAGGCGCGCATGGACTGGCGCAGCCCGGCTGCCCACTTGGCGCACACCGTGCGCGCATTCAATCCGTGGCCGGTGTGCTGGACAAACATCGGCGAGAACACTTTGCGCATTTGGCGCGCAGTGGCGCTGGAGCCTGCTTTACCAGCGGCCAATTCCGTCGCCGGCATGGTCTGCGGTGTCAGCGCCGACGGAATTGATATTGCAACCGGGAATGGAATATTGCGCCTGACGAAAATCCAACTGCCGGGGCGCAAGCCGATAACGGCCCACGACTTTTTCAATGCCCAACCTGACTGGCTGCGTCCAGGCATGGTTGCCGCGTGACCCGTGAACGCGCGCATAGCCGCCATACATAGCATCGTCGCGGTCCTGGATCGGGGCCAGACCCTTGATGAGGCGTTGCCGATTGCAACCGCCGGCCTGCCGGATCGGGACCGGGCGCTGGCGCAGGAAATAAGCTACGGCGTACTGCGCTGGTACTTTCGCTTCATGCCGGTGGTAGAACGGCTGTTACATCGCCCCATGAACGCCACGGACCTGGATCTCAAAGTGCTGCTGCTGGCGGCGCTGCACGAAATGGAGCATTTGCGTACCCCCGATCATGCCGCCGTTTCCGAGGCCGTGGCGGGAACACGGCTGCTGGGTAAACCCTGGGCTTCGGGACTCGTGAATGCCTTGCTGCGCCGCTTTCAACGGGAACGTACGCAAATGCTGGCGGACGTACTGAGGGAACCCTCGGCGCGTCTCGCCCATCCACTCTGGTTGATTGAGGAATTGCAACGTGACTGGCCGGACCAATGGGAACAAATATTGACTCGCGGTAATGAACGCCCGCCCATGGACATAAGGCTGAATCTCGGTCGCTGCCCGCGTCCGCAATATGTTCAGGAATTGTCCGCGGCGGGCATCGTATCCCTGGAATCGCCGCTGGTGAAATCGGGCGTACGCCTGGAGAGCGCGGTTAATGTGCAGAACCTGCCTGGGTTTGATAGTGGTCTGGTTACAGTGCAGGATCTGGCGGCGCAACTGGCCGCCCCATTGCTCGACCCACAATCAGGTCAGCGTGTGCTTGACGCCTGTGCCGCCCCGGGTGGGAAAGCAACCCATGTACTGGAATCTTGTCCGCAGATTGGCGAATTGGTAGCGCTGGACCGTGGTGCGGATCGTGTGGGACTACTGACAGCAAGCCTGCGCCGCTTACAACTCTCCGCCACAGTGATTGATGGCGATGCCAGATCGCCGGCGCAGTGGTGGGATGGCGTCCAATTTGATCGCATTCTGTTGGACGCGCCTTGCAGTGCCACCGGGGTCATCCGGCGCCACCCGGACATCAAGATTCTGCGTCAGACAAGTCAACTGCCGCAGCTGGAGCAGTTGCAGGCGGCGCTTTTGGACGAATTGTGGCCGCTACTGGCTCCGGGCGGGCGCCTGCTCTATGTCACCTGTTCATTGCTGCACCGGGAAAATGATCAGCAGATTGAAAATTTCCGCGCCAGACATAAAGATGTCCGCATGCTACCTATCTCTGCAACCTGGGGCATTGCGACCGCCTGCGGCAGGCAGACCCTGCCTTCCCTGGATAACACCGATGGCTTTTACTATGCATTGCTCGAACGGCATTAGGCTGATTGCCGGAACTGTTTCCCGCGCGCTGGTCACCGGCCTGCTGTTGCTTGCTGTGAGCAATGCCAACGCCGAAGACGATGACGCCGTGGAAGTGCTATCGGTGTCTAGCGCGGTATATGAGGGCTGGCACGTTCTCGACGCCTCCATCCGTTTCTCCTTTGCGGAGGAACTGTTCGAGGCGCTGGAGCATGGTGTACAACTTAATATTGACGTGATGATGGAGATCCGGCGGCAACGGAAGTGGCTCTGGGATCCGGTCATCAGCAGTCATCGCCTCAGCTTCACCTTGCAACATCATCCGCTCACCGGCGCCTTTGTCGTCACGGAACCCGTGGCCCGCTCACGCAGCGAGTTTCCGACCGCTGGAGAGGCGTTGCGGTTCCTGGGCACAATTCGCAATTATCATCTGCTCAATGCAGAGCTGTTGAGCCAGGGCGAAACCTACGACGGTTTTATCATGGCGCGCCTGAATCTGGATGCTTTGCCCGCGCCATTGCAGCCGGTTGCCTACGTTTCACCCAAATGGCGCGTGGAAAGCGCTTGGCTGAAGTGGAGTCTGACCGAGCCATGACGCGTGGTGAACGTGGCATGTTGATCGCGGGGACGCTGTTGTTCCTG
>JAYUHG010000068.1:0-5461 GCA_043767195.1 Gammaproteobacteria bacterium
CTGGCAAATCAACAGGATTTGGCGCTGGCCTATTCCCCGGGTGTGGCCGCGGCTTGCGAGGAAATTGTGCGTGACCCGGCCCAGGCAGCCATGCTCACCGGGCGCGGCAATCTGGTGGCGGTGATCACCAATGGCACCGCGGTGCTGGGTCTGGGAGCCATTGGCCCCTTGGCGGCCAAACCAGTGATGGAAGGCAAGGCGGCGCTATTCAAGAAATTCGCCGGCATTGATGTGTTTGATCTGGAAATCGAGGAGCGCGATCCGGACAAGCTGGTGGACATCATCGCCAGTCTGGAACCCACCTTTGGCGGCATCAATCTGGAAGACATCAAGGCGCCGGAGTGTTTCATCGTCGAGCAGAAGCTCCAGCAGCGCATGAAAATCCCGGTGTTGCACGATGATCAGCATGGCACTGCGATCATTGTCTGCGCCGCGATCCTGAATGGCCTGCGGCTGGTGGGCAAGAATATCGGCGAGGTGAAGCTGGTGACCTCCGGCGCCGGGGCCGCGGCCCTGGCCTGCCTGCGGCTGTTGCAGAAGGTTGGGCTCAAGCGCGAGAACATTATTGTCACCGATGTGGTCGGCGTGGTTTACAAAGGCCGCACTGAAGTGATGGACCCCTGGAAGGAGGCTTACGCCGTGGAGACCACGGCGCGCAAATTGGGCGATGTCATCGCCGGTGCCGATATTTTCCTCGGGCTGTCCGCGCCCGCGGTGCTGAAGCCGGAAATGGTTAGCAAAATGGCGCCGCGACCGCTGGTGCTGGCGCTTGCCAATCCGACACCGGAGATCATGCCGGAGGAAGTGAAAGCGGTTCGCCCCGATGCCATTATCGCCACCGGACGCACGGACTATCCCAATCAAGTAAACAATGTGCTGTGTTTCCCGTTTCTGTTTCGCGGTGCCATGGATGTGGGCGCCACCGCCATTAACGATGAGATGAAACTTGCCTGCGTGCAGGCGATTGCCGATCTGGCCATGGCCGAGACCTCGGACCTGGTGTCCAAGGCCTATGGTGGTGGCAATTTGAAATTCGGCCCTGAATACATCATCCCCAAGCCCTTCGATCCGCGCCTGATTGTGCGCATCGCACCGGCGGTGGCCAAGGCCGCCATGGATAGTGGCGCCGCTACACGCCCCATCGCGGACTTCAAGGCCTATCGCCAGAAGCTGATCCAATTCGTATTCCAGACCGGCTTTCTGATGAAGCATGTATTCACCCAGGCCAAGGGCGATCCGCGCCGGGTGATCTATGCCGACGGCGAGGAGCCTGTAGTGTTGCAGGCAGCGCAGCAGGCGCTGGAAGAAGGTTTGGCGCGACCGGTTCTCGTGGGCAGGATGGATGTGATCTCCAAACGCGCGTTGGAATTGGGTCTGCAAATGAATCTCCAGCGGGACGTGACGGTAATTGATCCTGGCGGACTCCCGCGCGCCGACGAATTCTTGAGCCGCTATCAGGACCTGGCGGGTACAGCGAAGCAGAAACTGGCCTCTCTCCCGGAGAGTGCCACGGTCATCGGCGCGTTGGCGCTGCAGATGGGTATGGGTGATGCATTGATATGCGGTTGGGCCGGGGCATATGGTGAAAATCTGCGCCATGTGCTGGATCTGATCGGCAAGGCGCCTACCGTGCATGATCTTTCCACGGTGAATGTACTGGTGTTGCCCACAGGAACCTTTTTTCTGTGCGACACCCATGTCACCGCAGACCCGTCAGCGGAGGATCTGGCGGAAATGACGCAACTGGCGGCCCAGTGTGTGCGGCGTTTTGGCATCAAGCCGCGGGTCGCCCTGTTATCCCATTCCAACTTCGGTTCCCATGACAATGAATCCGCAGCCAAGGTACGGGAGGCCATCCGGCTTCTGGGAGAACGGGACCCGGGCTTGGGCGTGATCGGTGAGATGCGCGCCGATGTAGCCCTGTCGGAGGAGGTACGCACCAAGGTGTCCCCGAACTCCTCATTCAAGGGTCAGGCAAACCTGCTCATCATGCCCAACCTGGACGCCGCCAACATCGCCTATAACATGCTCAAGGTTCTGGGCGGCGGCGTCACCATCGGCCCCATCCTGGTGGGCGCCGCGCGGCCGGTTCACATCATTACCAATGCCCTGACTGTGCGTGGACTGGTGAATATGACAGCCGTGGCGGTGGTGGAAGCGCAAACCGCAGGCAAAGGAGTTGGCTGACGGTGCATTGCCCTTGAGTCGGGAGCGAGGGGCCGGTATGCTTGGTGCCCCTTTGATGCAGCAACAAGCTACAAGCAACAAGCTACAAGGTAAACGGAAGTATTTTTTCATTTACGGCTTGTAGCTTATGGCTTGTAGCTGCCTCTAAAGGCGCGTAGCTCAGCTGGTTAGAGCACCACCTTGACATGGTGGGGGTCGTTGGTTCGAATCCAATCGCGCCTACCAAATACATAGCTACAAGCTACAAGCAACAAGATGTAAATGCGGTGGCATTTTTTTCTTTTAGCCTATGACTTGTAGCTTGTAGCTGCTTTTAGCTTGTAGCTGTTTCTTCTCCACTGTGGCTCATTGTGCGGGCCACCACTGAAATGCAAGTGGACCCTTGTATCGTCCACCACTGAAAGCAACGGAGTAATTTATGCCGAAAATTTCCCTGCCAGACGGCAGCGCCCGCAGTTATCCCGAACCGATTTCAGTTCACGACGTGGCCCTCGACATCGGGCCGGGGTTGTCTCGTGCCGCCCTGGCGGCGGAGGTGGATGGGCGACTGGTGGATACGTCTCATGTGCTGAACGAAGACGCGCGGTTGCGCATTATCACCGAGCGTGACCCGGAGGGATTGGAGGTCATTCGCCATTCCTGTGCCCATTTGCTGGCGCAGGCGGTGAAGCAGTTGTTTCCCACGGCGCAGGTGACCATTGGGCCGGTGATCGAAGATGGTTTCTTCTATGATTTTGCTTTTGAGCGGCCATTTACCCCGGAAGACTTGGAGCGCATTGAAGCGCGCATGAATGAACTGGCGCGCCAGGATTTGAAGGTTACGCGCTCGGTTAAGTCCCGGGATGAGGCGGTGAGTTTCTTCCGTGCTGCCGGTGAAGAGTACAAGGCGCAGATTATCGAATCCATTCCCGCCGCAGAGCAGTTGTCCTTATATAGCCAGGGAGATTTCACCGATCTGTGTCGCGGGCCCCATGTGCCGGGCACCGGGCGCCTGAAGGCATTCAAATTGACCAAGCTGGCTGGCGCCTATTGGCGCGGCGATTCCAATAATGAAATGTTGCAACGGATCTATGGCACGGCCTGGACCGACAAGAAAGCCCTGAAGGAATATTTGCACCGGCTGGAGGAGGCGGAGAAGCGCGATCATCGCAAGATTGGCAAGCGCCTGGACCTGTTCCATTTCCAGCCCGAAGCCCCGGGCATGGTGTTCTGGCATGACCATGGCTGGCGTATTTATAAGGTTATCGAGAATTACATTCGCTCCCAGTTACTGGCGCGCAATTATCAGGAAGTGCGCACGCCGCAGATCATTGATCGGGTGTTGTGGGAAAAATCCGGACATATCTCCAAATTTGGCGACGAAATGTTCATGACCCGCTCCGAAGAGCGCGACTTCGCCATCAAGCCCATGAATTGTCCGGCGCATATCCAGATTTTCAATCAGGGCCTGAAAAGTTACCGGGACTTGCCGTTGCGCATGTCGGAATTCGGATCCTGCCATCGCAACGAGCATTCCGGGGCGCTACATGGGTTGTTGCGTGTGCGCGGCTTCACCCAGGATGACGCCCACA
This sequence comes from Gammaproteobacteria bacterium, assembly GCA_043767195.1. GTDB lineage: Bacteria > Pseudomonadota > Gammaproteobacteria > Eutrophobiales > Eutrophobiaceae > 2-02-FULL-61-13. The sequence continues at coordinate 3,759 of JAYUHG010000068.1, forward strand.
TTTTCTGCACCGAAGATCAGATCCAGAGTGAAGTGGCCGGCCTGATTGACCTGGTATACGAGGTATACAAAGATTTTGGTTTCGAAGATGTTCTGGTGCGTCTGTCCACCCGCCCGGCGAAGCGTGTCGGTGCCGACGAACTTTGGGATCGGGCAGAGGGGGCGTTGCGTCAGGCCCTGGACGGCAACAAGCTGGAATGGACCCTGAATCCCGGGGATGGTGCATTTTACGGACCCAAAATAGACTTCTCCCTGCGGGATTCCATTGGCCGGGTCTGGCAGTTGGGCACTATTCAACTGGATTTCTCCATGCCAAGCCGGCTGGATGCCAGCTATGTGGCCGCCGATGGCAGCCGCCAGACACCGGTCATGATCCACCGGGCGGTGCTGGGATCCCTGGAAAGATTCATCGGCGTATTGATCGAACACCATGCCGGAGCGCTGCCCCTGTGGCTGGCTCCGGTGCAGATCGTGGTGCAAAGTCTGACCGAGAAACAGGCCCAGCAGGCGGGGGTTGTTGCGGAAACCCTGAAAAATCAAGGCTTCAGGGCGGAATCCGACTTGAGAAACGAGACGATCAGCCTTAAAATCCGCGAACACGCAATGCAGCGTGTCCCGTACCTGCTGGTAATAGGGGCCCGGGAATCGGAAAACAGCACGGTGGCCGTGCGTACGCGAGACGGTGAGGATTTGGGAGCCATGTCGTTGGATCGGTTCCTGGAACGCCTCAATCGGGAAATCGTGTGCCGCGGTCGCGGCATTTTGGAGGGTTAGAATATCGCCGCAGATAAGCAAAATCGGCTCAATGAAGAGATCACGTACCGTCAGGTGCGCTTGATTGGCGTTGATGGCCAGCAAATTGGGATAGTACCGACACAGGAAGCACAAACGCTGGCGCTGGAGGCCGAGCTGGATTTGGTGGAATTGGTTCCCAACGCGGACCCGCCGGTTTGCCGCATCATGGATTTCGGCAAGTTCCTGTTTGAGCAGAGCAAGAAAAAACAGGCGGCCAAGAAGAAGCAGAAACAGATCCAGATTAAGGAAGTCAAATTCCGGCCGGGTACTGAAGAAGGCGATTACCAGGTCAAGTTGCGGAACATCATCAAGTTCCTGACCAATGGCGACAAGGTCAAGATCACATTGCGGTTTCGGGGTCGAGAAATGGTGCATCAGGAGTTGGGTGTGAAGATGCTGGAACGGATCGAGGCTGATCTGGCCGAGCATGCAATCATAGAGTCCCACGCCAGACTTGAAGGCCGGCTGATGGTGATGTTGCTGGCGCCAAAGCGGTAACTACACGCGGTCATATGATTTAAATACTGAAACCAGCAGGAGCAGTGGTATGCCAAAGTTAAAAACCAAACGTGGGGCGGCGAAACGCTTTGCCCGGACCGGATCCGGCAAGCTGAAGCACCGGCAGTCCCATCGCAGTCACATCCTCACCAAGAAACGCACCAAGCGTAAGCGTCAATTGCGTGGCATGGCCGAATTTCATCCCAGTGATGTCAAGGCCGTGGCGCGTCAGTTGCCATACAGCTGATTTGGAGTATTCAACATGGCAAGAGTAAAACGTGGTGTGACCGCCCATGCGCGGCACAAAAAAGTTCTGGATTTGGCCAAGGGTTATCGCGGTCGCACGAAGAATGTATTTCGTATTGCGACCCAGGCCGTGGTCCGCGCCGGCGTCTATGCCTTCCGTGATCG